>NZ_JAMTCC010000028.1:0-69183 GCF_025370265.1 Shewanella septentrionalis
ATAAAGTGTGAACTCAAACAAAGCAAATCAGCTTTCCGAATTATTATTAACGTGGTCCAGAAATGGACACGGTAATAAACAGAATTTGCTTGGTGACAATAGCCTTGTGGAACCACCTGATCCCATCCCGAACTCAGAAGTGAAACGCAAACGCGCCGATGGTAGTGTGGGGTCTCCCTATGTGAGAGTAGGTCATCGCCAAGCATCCAAATAAACACAAAAGCCCTAGCCTAAACCGCTAGGGCTTTTGTGTTTATACGCTCCGCGAAAAGCTACCGCGATGTCGCCCCGCCGCTAAGCGGACTCCCCAGCTACGAAGACAAGCTTCTTCGCGTTCAATCATGGCTAAATACTGCGTATTTATAGCGCTATGATTTCACCCCCATGTCAGAGTAGGTCATCGCCAAGTGCCTAATTATCTCATTGAGATGTAACGAAGCCAGCTGAATAAGCTGGCTTTTTTGCGTCTGAAATTTGTGAAATCAGCCTAGTTTGATTTCAATTTATAAATTTCTCTCCTACTTTCTTTCCAAAACTCCCTTTTTCACGCTCCACGACATTAATAATCCATGCCGTTTGGCTTTTATTTCAGCAGTTATTTTGACAATGCTCCGATTTCGCTACAGTGATCTGAGTTCTAGATCGATCCTCGCTATTGCTATTAGTTAAGCGGTTACTTACCTTATGTTTTAATTTGTTGGGGTAGATAAGGATCTGAGATGAAGTTAGAGATGATTTGTACTGGAGAAGAGGTGCTGGCGGGGCAGATTGTTGATACCAACGCCGCTTGGTTTGCCAGTACTATGATGGAGCATGGTGTCGAGATCCAGCGTCGAGTGACTGTCGGCGATCGCCTCGAGGATCTGATTGCGGTTTTCCAAGAACGTAGCTTACATGCCGATGTGATTCTCGTTAATGGTGGCCTCGGGCCGACGAGTGATGACATGTCTGCTTTAGCTATGGCGAAGGCGAAGGGCGAAGCTTTGGTCGAGAATTCGGAGTGGCGTGAGCGTTTAGAAGACTGGTTTACCCGTAATAACCGTGAAATGCCCTTAAGTAATCTCAAGCAAGCTATGCTGCCAGAGTCAGCTGTGATGGTTGATAACCCTGTGGGAACCGCCTGTGGCTTTAGAGTTAAGCTTAACCGCGCGTGGTTATTCTTTACACCGGGCGTGCCTTTTGAGCTTAAGCACATGGTTACAGAGCAGTTTGTGCCTTTTATTCGCGATGAGTTTAATCTTGATTCCAAGGTCGCATTAAAGAAATTATTAACGATAGGCCAAGGTGAGTCGGCGTTGGCGGATAAGTTAGAGCCATTAGAGCTGCCAGAAGGCATTACTATTGGTTACCGTTCTTCTATGCCGCATATTGAGATTAAGATTTTTGCCCGTGGCGAGAAGGCGATAGCGGTATTACCTCGGGTCGCTGGGCACATCAAAATGGTGCTGGGCACTGCGGTAGTCGCGGAAGATAAAGCCACTCTTGCCGAAGAAATTCATTATAAGTTACTCAACTCCGGCTTGACCTTAAGCGTTGCAGAATCCTGCACTGGCGGCATGATCACCAGTCAGTTGGTTGATTTTTCTGGTAGTTCATCTTACTTGCAGCACGGATTAGTGACTTACAGTAATGAATCTAAAGTGCGCGTGTTAGGTGTTAATCCTTCAACCTTAGATGATCATGGCGCTGTCTCCATTGCGACTGTGGAAGAAATGGCAAAGGGAGCAAGGCAAATATTGGACAGTGACTATGCGCTGGCAACCAGTGGTATTGCGGGACCCGATGGTGGCACAGACGAGAAGCCTGTGGGCACTGTGGCGATTGCCTTAGCAACTCGCGGCGGCGTTTATAGTCAGATGATCAAGCTACCACGACGTTCGCGGGATCTGGTGCGTAGCCTAAGTGCTGCTGTGGCTTACGATATGTTAAGACGTGAGCTTTTAGCTGAAGCCGTGATTGTTGATTATCAGTCTATTGGGCGATTCAGCAAGTAACTTTTTATACAAGCTTGAAGATTATACAAGCTTAAAGATTTATTGGTTTACGCCTGTTTAAACGTATCAACAAAAATGCTCCCGAGGGAGCATTTTTTATGGCGGATGATCCACAAAAAATCAGTTATTTAGTGAATTTCAGCACTAATTTGCCAGGGGCAACTTGAATGCTTTCAGTCATCTTCGCCATCAGTGCTTGATTACTGTCCTTAGTATCAAGCACATATACAGGCTGGTTTTCTAAGAATTGTCTTAGATAACCCATCACCTGCGGTGTGGCACTGCTGATCGCTTTTTCAATATCTTTTGGTGTTGACTCCACTTTGACTAATTCGAGCTGGCGCAGATAGACACTGTGCGTTGCGCTGTCATACCAAGGCTTGGCTTCGAAAGTCGTAGTGAGTTTGGCACTCAATGGAAAGATTGGATTCTTAATTGATACTTGCGTTGCGGCACTTACGCTCATAGTGTCAGGTTTTGCACCTAGTCTGACATTGATGTCGTTAATGCGCACTTCTGCGCCAACTAATTGATTGCCTTGTTTTATCTCAAAATGGATCTCTTTACTGAGGTACTGCTCCATTTCGTGCTCGCTGATACTGTACTGCGAGACGCAGCCGCCAAGCAGTACAGTGATCCCTAAGCAAATCGTGCGGGAAAGTTTTTTCATTAACCAGTGTTTCTCATTCCCGCTGCCACACCTGCAATAGTCAGCATTAGCGCTAGCTGCACATGTTCAGACGCGGGAGTTTCGGTTGTTTCCTTACGTGTCCGCGCTAATAGCTCGGTTTGTAAGAAGTTTAATGGGTCGATATACGGATTTCGCAGTTTTACTGACTCGCGATTCCACGGCGTATGCGCCATTAAGCTATCTGATTTTGTCAGTTCAAGCACGACTTTAATGCCCAGATCTAAGCGTTGGCGCAAGGTTTCACCTAAGTGATGCAAGTCTTTCGGTACTAAGCAGGTTTCGTAGTAACGGGCCAAATTAGGTTCTGCTTTGGCGTAGACCATTTCTAGCATTGAAATGCGTGTGCTAAAGAAGGGCCATTCCCGTTCCATGTCTTGCAGTAAGCCCATTTCACCGCGTTCACAGGCGGCTTGTAGCGCTTCACCGGCGCCAAGCCATGCAGGTAACATCAAACGGTTTTGCGACCAAGCAAAAATCCACGGAATTGCCCGTAGGCTTTCAATCCCTCCATCGACACGACGTTTAGCTGGGCGGCTGCCGAGTGGCAGTTTTCCTAATTCCACTTCGGGTGTTGCTGCGCGGAAATAAGCCACAAAATCAGGTTCATCACGCACTATGCCACGGTATGCACCCACTGATTCTTCAGCGATACGTTGCATGCAATCGCGCCATTCTTGTTTAGGCTCTGGCGGTGGTAACAGGGTTGCTTCCAATACGGCAGAGGTATACAAGGCTAAGCTTTGAACCGCGAGTTTTGGCAAGCCAAACTTGAAGCGGATCATTTCGCCCTGCTCAGTGACACGAATACGGCCATCTACCGACCCCGGAGGTTGGGATAGAATCGCTTTGTGTGCTGGACCACCGCCGCGACCAATGCTGCCGCCACGGCCATGGAATAGTGTGAGCTTGACGCCCGCTTGTTTACAGACAGCCACTAACTGCTCTTGAGCGTGATACTGAGCCCAAGCCGCCGCCATTACGCCGGCATCTTTAGCTGAGTCAGAGTAGCCAATCATCACTTCTTGCATGCCCTTGGTATAACCACGATACCAGTCGATGTCGAGTAAATCGGTAATACAGGCAGCGGCGTTGTTTAAGTCGCTTAAGGTTTCAAATAGCGGTACTACGCGCATTGGGTGCGAACAGCCCGTTTCTTTGAGTAACAGTAAAACCGTTAAGACATCCGATGGCTTACCCGCCATCGAAATCACATAGGATCCGAGCGCTTTAGCCGGATGTTTAGCAATTAAACGGCAGGTATTAAGCACTTCGGCCACATCGGCTGACGGCTGCCAGTTACTTGGGATCAGCGGACGACGGTTGCTGAGTTCGCGTAATAGGAAAGCTTGTTTCTCGGTTTCATCCCAATGGTTGAAATCACCCATGCCGAGATAGCGAGTTAATTCGGCGAGCACATCGCTGTGGCGGCTGGCGTCTTGGCGAATGTCGAGTCTGAGCATGTGAATGCCAAAACAGGCGAGACGACGGAGAATATCGAGCAATAATCCGTTGGCGATTAAGCGCATACCGCAGTCGGTTAAACTCTTATAGAGCATTTCTAACGGCGTTTTGAGATCGCTCTCTTGCCAAATCAGGCTCGACTTATCGACTTCAGGATTGTGGCCTTCGATGCGCGCATTTAAATAATCTATGGTATCGCGCAGTCTTTGGCGAAGTGAGCGCAGCACATGGCGGTATGGCTCGCAGCTGTTGTTGGTGTAAGCCTTTAACTCATCATTGGCTTCTTCCATCGACAGCTCGCCAACCAGTAGGACTATGTCTTTTAAGAATAATCTGGCGGCGGCATGGCGGTTGCGATCGAGCACCTCTTGGGTGACTTTCGCGGTAACAAAGGGGTTGCCGTCGCGATCGCCGCCCATCCAGCTTGAAAAACGCACTGGCGCGATATCAATCGGTAATTGTTGACCCGTGCGTTGCTGCACTTGGTCGTTAAGCTGTCTTAAGAAGTCTGGCACCGCATGCCAGAGTGACTCTTCAATGGTCGATAATCCCCAGCGGGCTTCATCAACAGGTGTTGGGCGCTCGCGGCGGATCTCATTGGTGTGCCAGATTTGCGCGATTAATTGGCGCAGGCGCAGACTGATTTGCTGACGTTCTCTATCCGATAATTGGTCGTTTTCTTGCTCGGTTAAGCAGTCGACAATGGCGGCGTACTTTTGGATCAGGGTGCGACGGGAAATTTCTGTGGGATGCGCTGTCAGCACTAGATCGATATCCAGTGTCTTAAGGCAGTCGAGCATTTTCGTTTGGTCAACACGGCCATTTAACATGCGACCTAGCAGCTGTTCCACTGGGTCTGGTACGCAGACGAGTTCGTCACAGTTGCGGCTAATGGTATGAAATTGTTCAGATAAATTAGCTAAGTTGAGGAACTGGTTAAATGCCTTTGCAAACGGAACTAATTCTTCGTCTGGCAGGGCGGTGAGTAACTCGAGCATTTGCTCTCTAGCGGCTTGATCGCCCCGGCGTGAATCTTTAGCAAGTTTACGGATCTGTTCAACCTTCTCGAGAAAGGAGTCCCCGAGGTGGGTGCGCATAGTGTCACCGAGGATTTGTCCTAACATACTCACGTTTGATCTTAATGACGCATACATATCGGTCATATTGTCTGCCTTGGTTACAACCATAGTTACTCCGAATAGAAAAACATGAAAATCCTGCATTGCATTTAGCCCGTTAGCACAATACCTATCACTTGGGGCTATGGTCAACAGCAGAACTTATAACTTATACGACTGGCTTATCCGATATGCAACCAATCACGGTATTTGATGAAGAATATTCAATAGAAATGCGAAGTCACGCAATATTTTTTGATGATTAGTGCAAGTGAATATGAAGTGCATCATTTTATGATTTGCAGACATGTATCTTAGCTGTTAATAAAAAGGACTGATTTTGCATAAATTTGCCACGGATAACTGAGTTATTAACGAGTTAGCTGAATAAGTGACTGGCTGGCCAGATCGGCATTTTAGTAAAAAACATAAAAATAAATTAAAAATATATATTCACATATATTGCATAATTAGATCTTTGTGGTAGTCTAGCCTGCAGTTGAGATGAGTCACCCCCTGTGACCTGTAGAGTAAATATCATGATTCAGAGCATTAACCTGACAGTGAATAAAATAACAACCAATTACGATTTCCTGCGACGATAATCTTGTCATCATAGATATGCGCGGATGCGTGTACGCTATTCATCTATTCTTTAAGTTTGTTTGATTCGGTTAATAAGACAACAACACATGAAAAATATCGCCATTATTGGTGCTAGTGGTTACACAGGCGCACAACTGACCGCTTTAATCCATGCAGAAGCAGAACTGACGATTCAGGGTTTGTATGTTTCTGAAAACAGTTTAGATAAAGGTAAGCCTTTAGCGGATTTGTACCCTAGTTATAGTCATATCGCATTAACGCTGTCGCCATTGTCCGATGACGCTAAGGCAAAAATCGTTGCCGAAGCCGATGCCGTGGTGTTAGCGACTGAGCATTCAGTGAGCTTACATTTAGCCGCTTGGTTTTATAGCCAAGGGTTAGCGGTATTCGATTTAAGCGGTGCTTATCGTTTCAGCGATGTGGCGCAATATCCTAAGTGGTATGGCTTTGAGCATGAATATCCTGAAGTTTTAACCAAAGCCGTATATGGCCTTGCCGAATGGAATGCTAAAGAAATCGCTGCGACTAAGATGATTGCCGTGCCAGGTTGTTACCCGACCGCATCATTGACAGCGTTAAAACCGCTGGCGAGTTTACTGACATCGGCTTATCCGGTGATCAATGCTGTGAGCGGCGTAACGGGTGCTGGCCGTAAGGCGCAGTTACACACCAGTTTTTGTGAAGTGAGCCTGACACCTTACGGCGTATTAGGCCACAGACATCAACCCGAAATCGCCACTCAGCTTGGTCAAGAAGTGATATTTACCCCGCATCTTGGCAACTTTAAGCGTGGCATTTTAGCGACTATTACCGTGCAGCTAAAACCAGGCACTACGACTGCCGATGTGGCAGCGGCCTATTGCGTATATGCCCAGGCGCCATTGGTCACCGTGAAGCATAATCAGTTCCCTAAAGTGGACGATGTGGTGCTGACACCTAACTGCCACTTAGGTTGGAAGTTTGATGAGAATAGCGGTTACTTAGTGGTAGCCAGTGTAATCGATAATTTGATGAAAGGTGCTGCCAGCCAAGCGCTGCAATGCATAAAGATTCATTTTAACCTTTAATTGTTCATCCTTATTTAAGAGAGTCGTCAAGATGTCTACAAACAACTCAGTATTAGTTCTTAAAGTTGGTGGCGCGCTGCTGCAGTGTGAAATGGGGATGGCGCGGTTAATGGATACGGCTGCGGCTATGTTAGCCAATGGTCAGCAAGTGTTGATGGTGCATGGCGGTGGCTGTTTGGTGGATGAACAGTTAGCGGCTAACGGCATGGAAACCGTCAAGTTAGAAGGTTTACGGGTGACTCCGCCTGAGCAAATGCCGATTATTGCCGGCGCACTTGCGGGCACTTCGAACAAGATCCTCCAAGGCGCAGCCACTAAAGCTGGGATTGTGAGTGTGGGCATGAGCCTCGCCGATGGCAATACTGTATCGGCAAAGATTAAAGATGAACGTTTAGGCTTAGTGGGCGAAGTCACGCCAAACGATGGCACTTATCTTAAGTTTATCCTCGCCCAAGGTTGGATGCCGATTTGTAGCTCTATCGCCATGATGGACGAGGGCCAAATGCTTAACGTCAATGCCGACCAAGCGGCGACGGCATTAGCCAAATTAGTGGGCGGCAAGTTAGTGCTGCTGTCGGATGTGTCGGGTGTGCTCGATGGTAAAGGTCAGCTCATCCACAGTTTAAATGGCAAGCAGATAGCAGACCTTGTAAAACAAGGTGTGATCGAAAAGGGAATGAAGGTCAAAGTTGAAGCTGCGCTCGAAGTCGCACAGTGGATGGGGCAGGCGGTACAAGTTGCCTCGTGGCGTGATGCAAGCCAATTAATCGCATTAGCAAAAGGTGAAGCCGTAGGAACACAAATCCAACCATAAGTGGAGTAAGTTATGAAGCATTTACTATCGATAAAAGAGTTAACCCAGCAGCAGTTACTCGATCTGATTGCCTTGGCAAAAACGATCAAAGCCAATCCGGCTGAGTACCGCCACGCGCTGGATGGCAAGAGTGTGGTGATGTTATTTGAAAAGCCCTCGCTCAGAACACGCGTTAGCTTTGATATCGGTATTAATAAGCTCGGTGGCCACTGCTTATACCTAGACCAACAAAATGGGGCGCTAGGTCAACGGGAATCGGTTGCTGACTTTGCTTCTAACCTGTCTTGCTGGGCCGATGCGATTGTGGCGAGAACCTATTCGCACACCACCATTGAACAATTAGCCGAGTTTGGCTCAGTGCCCGTGATCAATGCGCTGTCAGATCTTTATCATCCTTGCCAAGCCTTAGCTGACTTTTTAACACTGGCAGAGCAGTTTGAGGATGTCAGCAAAGCTAAATTAGCTTATGTTGGTGATGGTAATAATGTCACTCACTCGCTGATGTACTGTGCGGCTATTCTCGGTGCCACCATGACAGTGATCTGCCCAGCGGGTCACTTTCCTGATGGCTACGTAGTGGCAGAAGTGCAAGAGCTCGCTAAGCGATATGGCGGTAAGCTGTTACTGACTTCAGATATCGATGCGATTGAAGGCCACGATGCGATTTATACCGATACTTGGATTTCAATGGGCGATCCCACTCCGCTAGCGGATATCAAAGCGAAGTTTGCACCATACCAAGTCAACAAAGCTTTGATGGCGAAAGCGGGCGCTAACTTCTTTATGCATTGTTTGCCCGCCCACCGTGGTGTAGAAGTAACAGATGAAGTGATGGACGGTGCTGGCTCCTTAATTCTGCAACAAGCCGAAAATCGGATGCATGCCCAAAATGCGGTACTGGTAACCTTATTTAGTTAAATTAACCCTGTTTAGCAGCCTGTTTTCTCCTAGGTGAGAAACGAGTCATAGGAATTTAAGATGTCTATCGAGATAAAAAATACTGGCGTGAAAAAAGTGGTTTTAGCCTATTCAGGTGGTCTAGATACCTCGGCCATTATTCCTTGGTTAAAAGAAAACTACGATAACTGTGAAATCATTGCATTCTGCGCCGACGTTGGCCAAGGCGAAGAAGAGCTGGTTGGCTTGACTGAAAAAGCCTTAGCTTCTGGTGCTTCTGAATGTCATATCGTCGATCTAAAAGAAGAATTCGTTAAAGACTATATCTACCCAACGATTGCGAGCGGTGCGATTTACGAAGGCACTTATTTACTCGGTACGTCAATGGCGCGCCCTATCATTGCTAAAGCGCAGGTTGAAGTGGCCCGTAAAGTGGGCGCTGATGCTCTGTGCCACGGTTGTACCGGTAAAGGGAACGATCAAGTGCGTTTCGAAGGTTGTTTCGCCGCATTAGCACCTGATTTAAAAGTGATTGCACCGTGGCGTGAATGGACCATGCAGAGCCGTGAAGATCTACTGGCCTATTTAGCTGAACGTGACATCAAGACGTCAGCGTCAGCGACTAAAATCTACAGCCGTGATGCCAATGCTTTCCATATTTCCCATGAAGGTGGTGAGTTAGAAGATCCATGGAATGAGCCAAGCAAAGGCGTATGGACTCTGACAGCCGATCCTGAAGATGCACCGAACAAGCCTGAATATGTGTCGCTAGAAGTAGAACATGGCCGTATCACTAAAGTGAATGGTGAAGCGCTAACGCCTTATGCTGCGCTGATGACATTAAACGCCATTGCTGCGCCACATGGTGTGGGTCGTATCGACATCACAGAAAACCGTTTAGTCGGCATGAAGTCTCGTGGCTGTTACGAAACACCCGGCGGCACTGTGATGTTCGCTGCGCTGCGTGCGATTGAAGAGCTGGTACTCGACAAGACTAGCCGTAACTGGCGTGAGCAAGTTGCCGCACAAATGGCGCATTTAGTGTATGACGGCCGTTGGTTCACGCCTCTGTGTAAGTCACTGCTGGCGGCATCTGAATCACTGGCTGAATCAGTTAACGGTGAAGTTGTGGTTAAACTCTACAAAGGCCAAGCGACGGCAGTGAAGAAACGTTCACCTAACAGCTTGTACTCTGAAGCATTTGCCACTTTCGGTGAAGATCAAGTGTACGATCAAAAACATGCAGAAGGCTTTATCCGCTTGTACTCGTTAGCGAGCCGCATCCGCGCACTCAACGCTAATGACGTTAAGGGTAAGTAATAGGCCGTTAAAGAGGGCGCCTAGCGCCCTTTTTTGTTTCTAGGTTTTGATCCGGTTTTTTGATTCAGATGAGTCGATTTCAAATCAGCAGTGTGTAAGGGGAGTTAGCATGGCTTTATGGGGTGGAAGATTTCAGGGCGAAACGAGCGCGCTATTCAAATTATTCAACGATTCGCTACCCGTGGATTATCGCCTGTTCGAACAGGATGTGGTCGGTTCTATCGCTTGGGCCGATGCGATTGCTAGCGTAGGTATTATTACTGCCACTGAATGCAGCGACTTGAAAAAAGCACTCAATGATTTACTGGTAGAAGTGAATGGCGATCCAGCGATTATTCTCGCCTCGGGCGCCGAAGATATTCACAGTTTCGTCGAGTCTGCCTTGATTGCCAAAGTGGGCGATCTCGGTAAAAAACTGCACACTGGCCGTAGCCGTAACGATCAAGTTGCCACCGATTTAAAGCTTTGGTGTCAATCCGAAGGCCAAGCATTACTCGCGCGCCTTCACAGCTTACATGCTGAATTACTGGCGTTGGCAGAACGTGAGTTTGATGCGGTAATGCCGGGTTACACTCACTTGCAGCGCGCCCAACCTGTGACATTTGGCCACTGGTGTTTAGCCTATGTAGAAATGACTGAGCGGGATATCAGCCGTTTAGCCGATGCGTTAACTCGTGCTAACACTTGTCCTTTAGGTTCAGGCGCCCTTGCGGGTACAGCTTATAAAATGGATCGCCATGCACTGGCTGCGGCGCTGAACTTTGCCTCGCCGACGCTCAATAGTTTAGACAGTGTGTCAGATAGAGATCACGTGGTTGAACTTTGCTCAACGGCATCGATCAGCATGATGCACTTAAGCCGTATGGCCGAAGACTTGATCTTCTTTAACTCAGGTGAAGCCAACTTTATTTCCTTGAGTGATGAAGTGACCTCGGGTTCATCCCTGATGCCACAAAAGAAAAACCCCGATGCGCTGGAGCTTATCCGCGGTAAAACGGGTCGGGTTTATGGCAGCTTAGTGGGTATTCTCACCACCATGAAAGCGCTGCCTTTGGCGTATAACAAAGATATGCAGGAAGATAAAGAAGGCCTGTTTGACGTGGTTGATAGTTGGGCAATTTGCCTCGATATGGCGGCGTTAGTGTTATCGGGTTTAGTGGTGAATCGTCCGAATGCGCTGTTAGCTGCGCAGCAAGGTTATGCCAATTCTACTGAGCTTGCTGATTATCTTGTGTCTAAAGGTATGCCATTCCGTGAGGCGCACCACGTTGTGGGTGAAGTGGTAGTCGCTGCGATAGCGAAGCAAATTCCGCTCGAGGATTTCTCCTTGGCTGAATTAAAAACTTTTGCCGCTATCATTGAGGATGATGTCTATCCAAACCTGACTATTGAAGCTTGTTTAGCGAAACGTGATGTGCTTGGTGGGACAGCACTGCCGCAAATTCAGCTGGCGATAGCGGCTAAAAAAGCCCGCTAAGGCGTAATGTTTTAAAGCAACAGCCAATAAAAAAACGCGACTTAAGGTCGCGTTTTTTATTGGGTCATTCAGCGTATCGGCAATGACTTTCTATGACTCGTTTATTGGAATAAATCATCGGTTGGTGCATCGATGAAAAGGTTATTTTCATCCTGCGTTTCACTAATGTATTCCTTTGGCTCAGTGCCCGAGATGAAGTACTCGAACGCACTGGTATAGTCGGTTTTACGGGTAAGTTTACCTGTCGCTAAATCGATGCGTACCGAAACTATGCCTTCTGGCGGAATCGATGTGCTTTCAGGTGTGCCTTGTAAGACACTGTTCATAAACTCGTTCCAGCCCGGACCTGCAGTTTTCGCGCCCGCTTCGGCGCCAGTTATCTGATCTTTTTCGCCATTGGCGTTCCATGCTGTTCTGCCCAGTTGTCGACCGTGATCGTCGAAGCCGACCCAGAACGTACTGGTGAGAACAGGGCTAAATCCACTGAACCACGTATCGCGAGATTCGTTGGTTGTACCTGTTTTACCCGCAATATCATGGCGTTTAATCAATCTTGCAGCACGCCAAGCCGTACCTTGCCAGCCAGTGCCGTGACTCCAATCACCGCCACCCCAGATCACGCTCTTTAACGCCTCGGTGATGAGGAATGCAGTTTGCTCTGAAATGATCTGTGGTGCAAAGCGACCCGTTTGCTCGAAACACTGAGCAACGGGCGCACTCGGTTCTGTGCTGCTATCTCCACTAACACTGAACGCCATAGGATCGCTCGGTGTAACAGGTTGGCTAAGGCTTTGGCTAGGTTTACAGGCCAATGTTGGATTGGCTTTTTCAATCACATTGCCGTAGGCATCTTCGACGCGATCGATATAGAAAGGCTCGAGTAAGAAACCGCCGTTAGCAAACACGTTAAACGCAGTAACCACTTGTAATGGTGTTACTGATGACGAACCTAAAGCTATCGACTCGTTACGCGGTAAGTCATTAGGATCGAAACCAAACTTAACCAATTCTGCAATGGTGGCATCGAGCCCAACATGGCGCATTGCACGTACAGACATCACGTTAATTGACTGCGCTAAGCCAACACGTAAACGGGTTGGGCCGCCATACATATCTGGCGAGTTTTTAGGGCGCCATGCAGTACCTTGGCTGATATCGGGTTTATTGATTGGTGCATTGTTAATTAGGGTTGCTAAGGTAAAGCCTTTCTCTAACGCTGCAGCATAAATAAAAGGTTTAATGTTTGAGCCTAATTGCCGTTTCGCTTGAGTGACGCGGTTGTATTGGCTTTGGCTAAAGCTATATCCGCCAACTAGAGATCGAATAGCACCATTTTGTGGGTCGAGTGACACAGTCGCGCTGGCAACTTCTGGTACTTGCGATAACTGCAAATATTGGCCGTTATCACGGATCCAAATGCGTTCACCGACCTTGAGCATGTCAGAGGCTGACTTAGGAACGCTGCCTTGACGCTTATCGGTAATAAATTTACGCGCCCACTTCAGACCATCCCAAGCAATGATTTTAGTTTCGCCCTTGGCGGTCATGACGCTGGCTTGTTGATCTGCCACGCTGATGACGGCTGCGGGTTGCAGTTCTTGAATCGAAGCCACCTTAGCAAGTTCAGCCTTGATTTGAGCTTGTTCTGGTTTCTCGTCTGTCCACAACACTGCGGCAGGACCACGATAGCCATGACGCTCATCATAGGCATAAACGTTATTGCGTAGCGCTTGTTGAGCCTTCAGTTGTATATCCGATGAAATGGTCGTGTAGACGTTGTAGCCATTGGTATAGGCTTCTTCTTCACCGTACTTTTGTACCATATAATCCCGTGCCATTTCAGAAATATACGGGGCATAGAGATCAATTTCGGCGCCATGGTATTTAGCAATCAGCGGTTCTTGTAAAGCGGCTTGGTATTCAGCTTGGCTGATATAACCTACTTCATTCATCCGCATGAGGACGACATTACGGCGAGCGACAGCACGAGAAGGTGAGGTCAAAGGGTTGAGTGTTGAAGGCGCTTTGGGTAAGCCGGCGATCATACTCATTTCTGAGAGTGTAAGATCTTTAACATCTTTACCAAAATAAACCTGTGCAGCGGCACCAACACCATAGGCGCGTTGGCCTAAGTAAATGCGGTTCACATAGAGTTCTAAAATCTCATCTTTGGTAAGTAATTCTTCAATGTGATAGGAGATAAAGATCTCCTTCACTTTACGAATAATCGTTTTGTCGCGGGTTAAGAAGAAGTTACGTGCGACCTGCATGGTAATGGTGCTCGCACCTTGCTTCTTCTCTCCTGTGGTTAGCATGACTAATGCTGCGCGAAGTACGCCAACAGGATCAATACCACCATGTTCGTAAAAACGCGCATCTTCAGTTGCAATAAATGCTTGAAGCAAGGGTTTTGGTACTTCGTCTAGCTTCAATGGAATGCGACGCTTTTCACCAAATTGTGAAATAAGTTTGCCGTCACTGCTGTAAATGCGTAAAGGTGTTTGAAGTTGCACATTTTTTAGTGTTGAAACATCCGGCAAATCCGGCAAAACATAAAAGTATGCTGCCACAATGGCGCCTACGCCCAAAAGGGCTAGACTGAATAGTGCTATAACAATACGTTTTAACCACTTCACCAAAATTTATCCTAATGCTCCGTTAAGTGCGACAGTATATAAGGCGTACACCTCTTGGTGAAGTAAAAACGTGAGAAGCCTAAAATTGCATTTGTAAAATCATGAAACATTCGATACAAGTAAGTATAACAAGTTGATTTTGTGCTAATCTCTTTTACTGAAATATAAATAAAAAAGTGACAATGGATATGCTTTCAAATTTATGGAAGCGTCAGGCTCCGCAGATGGTCGGAATCGATATCGGTTCCCATGAAGTTAAGGCCATTTTGTTGAGTAAGACTGCTGATGGATACAAGATAGTGAGTCATGCGGCGGTACCTATTAAAAAAGGGGCCGTTAACGATCATGATATTCGTGATGCTGATGCCGTTGTCGAATGCCTTAGGCAAATAAAACGTAATTTACCTAAATCGGTTAAATATGCTGCGGTTTGTGTTTCAGGATCTGCTGTGATGACCAAAGTGATCTACATGGACGCCTCGCTGAGCGAGGAGGAAATGGAAGCACAGATCGAAATCGAAGCCGATAACCTTATTCCGTATTCACTCGATGAAGTCAGCATAGATTTTGAAACCCTCAGTGTAAACAGTACAGATCCTACCAAAGTGGATGTGTTGCTGAGTGCATGCCGCACCGACAATATTGATGTCAGAGTCGATGCGCTCGATAGTGTAGAACTTGAGGCTAAAGTGGTTGATGTAGAAGGTTATGCTTTAGGTCGCGCAGCTGAATTAATTCTGGCGCAGCTACCCGAAGGAGCGAAACATAAGGCCGTTGCTATGGTCGATATTGGCGCCAATATGACGACTTTTTCTGTAGTTGAAGCGGGAGAGACGACTTTTATTCGTGAGCAGGCCTTCGGAGGTGAGCAATTTACTCAGTCAATATTATCCTTCTATGGCATGTCTTATGATCAAGCCGAAAAAGCAAAAATTGAAGGCGACCTACCACGAAATTATATGTTTGAAGTCCTATCACCTTTCCAAACTCAGCTATTACAACAAATAAAACGTACGCTGCAAATCTATTGTACTTCGAGTGGAAAAGATAAAGTTGACTACCTCGTATTATGTGGTGGGACCTCTAAATTAGAAGGTATGGCCAATTTACTGACGAATGAATTGGGGGTCCACACTATTATTGCCGATCCTTTTCAAGGGTGCCTGCATGCTGATGAGTCGGTTAAAAATTCGCTGCAACTTACAATCAACAAATATATGGTTGCTTGTGGCTTAGCATTGAGGAGTTACGGTCAATGGCGAACATAAACCTACTCCCTTGGCGAGAAGAGGCGAGAGAAAAACAAAAGCGCGATTATATTGGCATTTTAGCCGCGGTATTTCTAGCGTCGGTAATCTTGGTCTATGTGGCTGTATCTCTTTTGGACGTGATGACTGATGAGCAAAAAGCGCGTAATGCCTATTTGCAATCGGAAATTAGCCTGCTAGAAACACAAATTTCTGAGATTAAGAAGATTACCGAGCGTAAGAAGGATATTGAACGCCGCACCGAAATTATTTTGAATTTACAACAATCCCGTAATTTACCGACCCATGTGTTAGATGAGTTAGTGCGAATTGTGCCCCCAGGAATCTACCTTTCTAGCTTAGAGAAAAAGGGTAGCTTATTACTGATTGAAGGGCGTAGTGAATCAAATAATAACGTTGCCAATATGATGCGTAAGGTTAAGACCTCAGAGTGGCTAACCGATCCCAATATGCAGTCGATTGTGACTCAAAATGAGGAATTACGGCAATTACAGCGATTCAGTTTAAGAGTCACGATTAAAGGCGCGAATGTGGACGAGCCTGAGAAAATGACAAAAGGAGCGAGTAAATGAAACTCGATCTAAGTCAATTTAATGATATCGACTTTGAAAATATTGGTGGTTGGCCTAACCAAGTTAAAAGTTTTTTCGCGATCCTATTGGCACTGTGTGTTTTTGCAGCGGGTTATTTCTTAGTCGTTTCAGATTCGATAGACTCTTATACCGCAGAGCAAGATAGGGAATTTCAACTCAGAGATGATTTTAAGAATAAGTATCAACTCGCAGCAAATTTAAAACTTTATCGTGAGCAGTTAGCAACGATGGAAGTGCAATTTGCCGAGTTACTGAAGATGCTCCCCTCAGAGAATGAAATGCCAGGCTTGCTAGATGATTTAACCTTTGTCGCCACCGATGCAGGACTCAGAATTAAGAGTTTAGATTGGGAGCCGGAAATTCAGCGGGATTTTTATATTGAATTCCCCATTAAAATGTCTGTTACAGGCGATTATCATCAGCTAGGTAATATGGTAAGTGGCGTAGCAAAACTGCCGCGTATTGTCAGTCTGCATGATTTTACGATTAAGCGCGACGATGCTGGTAACTTAGCCATGGATATTTTAGCTAAGACCTATCGCTTTAAAGAAGGGGCTGAATTACCGCCTGAAAAGCCTGCTAAGAAGGGGAAGAAATAATGAAATTCTTACCTCTATTGGCGTTGAGTCTTTTTTAATGGGTTGTGTTGGCGATCGCAGTGATTTAGAGCTATTTGTTACTACAACTAAAGCGCAACACGTTCCTCATATTCCACCTTTAAAAGAACCGCCAAAGTTTGAGCACTTTGCCTATCAGGCTGAGCTAATGCGTAGCCCATTTGTACCACCTTCACGTGAACTAACTGAAGAGGTTGTTGATACCAGCAAAGATTGTTTACAACCAGATTTAAAGCGTCGAAAAGGGCGGTTAGAAACTTATCCTTTAGATAATTTAAAAATGCGTGGCACCTTAAGTGAAGCAGATACGACTTGGGCACTAGTCGAAACAAATGATGGCAGTGTGTATCGGATGGGCGTTGGTGAGTATTTAGGTCTGTTTAATGGACGCATTTCTAAAGTTACTTCACAAAATGTCGAAGTAGTAGAATTAATTCCAGATGGTTCTGGTTGTTGGTCCGAAAGGACAAGCAATTTAGAACTTTCTGGAGAATAACGAGCGAAGGATGAGGGTATAATGAAATCTTCTGCCGCGATAAAAGTCCCGTTAATTTCTTCAGGCTTAATCAAGTCTGTTATAGGGATCGCACTGGTATTTGGAATTTTGCCATCGAGTTTTGCGGCAAATCGATTAATGGATGTTAAATACCATACCTTGGTTGATCATCAATTGGAGCTAGAACTGGTCTTTGAAGATGCGGTCGCTCCGCCTGCAATAGATTCAAATGCTTCGCCCGCCGAGCTAGTGCTGACCTTCGATAATAGTATCTCGGGTTTATCTAAGGATCGTTTACCTATTAATCAGGTTGGGGTTGCAGATATCACCACTGAGCAGCAAGATACCCAACTAAAAGTCATCTTAGGTATGTCCAAAGTGAAACCTTACCAAGGTTCAGTAATGGGCAATTCATACCGGCTTACGATTAACGATGAAGTGTCAGGGACTCAAGCCCAAGCTGAAAACCCCTTCGTTAATAGCATTAAAAATATCGATTTCCGTCGTAATGATAATGCTGGCGGTGAGTTATTGGTCTATCTAAATAATCGCTCGGTTGCGGCTAATGTCGAGCAAGTGGGCGCTAAGCTTGAAGTGAAGTTGTATAACACAGATATTAATAACGATCTTCTGTATGTTATGGATGTGAAAGACTTCTCCACACCAGTAAAAAGCTTCGAGACATTTAAAGAAGATTTAACAGCGCGTATTGTCGTTGATATTGCGGGTGAATATGATTTCACTTACAAGCAAGAAGATAATCTCTTTAGACTTTCAATGAATAAAGTCGAGAGAGTCGCCGCCAAGAAAGATGTTAAAAAATACAATGGCCGTACCTTGTCGCTTAACTTTCAAAATATCCCTGTACGGACTGTGCTGCAAATCATTGCCGACTATAACAATTTTAACTTAGTCACCAGTGATACTGTGGAAGGCAATATCACTTTAAGATTGGATGATGTGCCTTGGGATCAAGCTTTAGAACTAATTCTTCAAACCAAAGGATTAGATAAGCGTATCGAAGGTAATATCTTAATGGTGGCGCCGAGCGAAGAGCTGGCAATTCGTGAAAGCCAAAACCTCAAAAACAAACAAGAGGTTAAAGAGTTAGCACCGCTCTATTCCGAGTATTTACAAATTAACTACGCGAAAGCGGTCGATATTGCAGAGTTATTAAAAAGCACGGATTCGAGCTTACTTTCACCACGAGGTTCAGTCGCGGTCGATGAACGTACCAACACTGTACTGGTGAAAGATACGGCTGAAACGATTGAGAACATCCACCGCTTAGTTGAAGTGCTCGATATCCCTATCCGCCAAGTGTTGATCGAGTCACGTATGGTGACTGTAAAAGATGATGTCTCCGAAGACTTAGGTATTCGTTGGGGTGTCACCGATCAGCAGGGTAGCAAGGGAACTTCTGGCACATTAGAAGGTGCACAGAATATTGCCAACGGAATTATCCCCACCCCCGATCAGCGTTTAAATGTTAACTTACCCGCGGCAGTAACTAATCCAGCGAGTATTGCTTTTCATGTCGCTAAATTGGCAGATGGAACCATTCTAGATTTGGAATTAAGTGCGTTAGAGCAAGAAAACAAAGGTGAGATCATCGCTAGCCCTCGTATTACCACCTCTAACCAAAAGGCGGCTTATATTGAGCAAGGTGTCGAGATCCCTTATGTGCAGTCGACTTCGAGTGGTGCAACGTCAGTCACGTTTAAGAAGGCGGTGTTATCTCTACGGGTTACACCACAAATTACACCTGATAACCGAGTCATTTTAGATCTAGAAATTACTCAAGATTCTCAGGGTAAAACCGTTGATACTCCAACGGGTCCCGCTGTGGCCATCGATACTCAACGTATTGGTACCCAAGTGCTCGTTAATAACGGCGAAACCATAGTACTTGGTGGTATTTATCAGCAAAATCTCATTAGCCGTGTCAGTAAAGTGCCAATCCTAGGTGATATTCCCTTAGTTGGTTTCTTGTTTAGGAACACAACAGACAAAAATGAACGTCAAGAGCTACTTATTTTCGTCACCCCGAAGATTGTCGGTGAGAAGATCTAAGCACTTGCTATGTATCGACTAAAGCCAGCAGTAATTGCTGGCTTTATTATTACTGGTATACAATTCTTTGCATAAATAGCGCACATGGCTTGCCATAGTAGACCTTAAGCTGAGATAATCCTCGGTCAAGTCTCATAAGAGCAAGGTAACATATAGGTCGGCTTGATGTTGAGTCGATATAGGCATACTTTTCAATAAGATTCAGACGTACAAGAAATGGCTGAAAAACGTAATATTTTTCTGGTAGGCCCTATGGGCGCAGGTAAAAGCACAATTGGTCGCCATCTGGCGCAAATGCTGCATTTAGAATTCCACGATTCAGATCAAGAGATTGAGCAACGCACAGGCGCTGATATTGCTTGGGTGTTTGACGTCGAAGGTGAAGAAGGCTTCCGTCGTCGTGAAGCTCAGGTTATTGCTGATTTGTCTGAGAAACAAGGTATTGTCCTTGCCACCGGTGGTGGTTCAGTACAAAGCAAAGATATCCGTAATCATCTGTCTGCTCGTGGCATTGTGGTTTATCTGGAAACCACTATCGACAAACAGGTCGCTCGTACTCAAAGAGACAAGCGACGCCCATTATTGCAAGTGGATGATCCTCGAGAAGTGTTGGAGAATCTTGCAGAGATCCGTAATCCATTGTACGAAGAAATTGCCGATGTGATTGTCAAAACTGATGATCAAAGCGCAAAGATTGTCGCCAATCAGATCATTGAGCAATTAGGTTTTTAGGCAGAATTTATGAAGCAAATTCAGGTTGATTTAGATGTACGTAGTTATCCCATTTACATTGGCCAGAATTTGATGAGTGATGGCGAGACCTTGTCTCGCTACCTGCTTAAAAAACGTATTCTTATCGTCACCAATGAAACTGTCGCGCCTTTGTATCTAAAACAGATACAAGAGACGATGGCTTCGTTTGGTGAGGTAGAGAGTGTTATCCTCACCGATGGCGAACAATTCAAAGATTTAGCACATCTAGATGTTATTTTTACTGCATTGCTGCAGCAAAACTATGGTCGAGATTCTGTGCTGGTGGCTTTGGGTGGCGGCGTAATTGGTGATATGACGGGCTTTGCCGCGGCATGTTATCAACGTGGGATCGATTTTATTCAAATTCCGACAACCCTATTGTCGCAGGTGGATTCTTCCGTCGGCGGTAAAACGGCTGTTAACCATCCTCTTGGTAAAAACATGATTGGGGCCTTTTATCAGCCACAAATCGTGCTTATCGATACTTTATGTTTACATACGCTTCCAGCGCGCGAGTTTGCGGCGGGAATGGCGGAGGTCATCAAGTATGGCATCATGTGGGATGCTGATTTTTTTCAATGGCTTGAAGATAATGTAACGGCACTAAAAACCTTAGATGCCCAAGCATTGGTTTATGCTATCTCCCGTTGCTGTGAGATTAAGGCTGATGTGGTTAGCCAAGACGAAACTGAGCAGGGTGTTCGTGCTTTATTGAATCTGGGTCATACCTTTGCTCACGCGATTGAAGCCGAAATGGGCTACGGTAATTGGTTGCATGGTGAAGCCGTGTCAGCTGGCACAGTCCTTGCTGCTAAAACAGCTAAGGCACTGGGGCTTATCGATGAGTCAATCGTTTGTCGTATTATAGCGTTACTACAAGCTTTTGATCTTCCAGTGAGTGCGCCGGAATCTATGGATTTCGACAGTTTCATTCAACATATGCGACGCGATAAAAAAGTTTTAGGCGGTCAGATTCGACTCGTGCTCCCAACGGCTATAGGCCGCGCGGATGTGTTTAGTCAAGTCACAGAATCCACCCTTGAACAGGTTATTCGCTGCGCATAAAAACTGTGTGGTGGGTGAGTGACGTTTCAGGGTTCTGTTTTGCTTCCTTCTCAGGAAGCCCTCATACAAAGAATGCATCATGTTGCCAGTTATAGCGATCAGCTGCTGGTGCTTTCTGGTGTCAGCGGCTCAGGCAAAACCACCTTAGTGACCGGATTTGCGACTGATTTTGACGAATCCAATGCGGCATTTGTGATTTGTCCTATGCATGCTGATAACGCTGAGATACGCCGCAAAATTCTAGTCCAGTTAATTTCATCCCCGATTTTTGACGACGATATTCCCCTTGCCGATACCTTGTTGCGGCTTGCTAGTACCCAAACTAAACCCCTACATATTATTATCGATGATGCGCATTTATTGCCTAAGGCATTATGGGCAGAGTGTATTATTCTCAATCAGATCCAGTGTGCGGGTAAGAATATTGCCGTCACGCTCACGGTTCCACCGGCATTTTTAGCCGACCTATTACCCCAATTGCCTGAGCAGTTACGGCGACAAATATTACCTATCAATATTGAGCCGTTAACCATGCCCGAGCGTGAGGCCTTATATCAAACGTTACTGAGATACAGCGAGCAAAATCCTTTTACGCCAAGGGAAATCGTACGTAGTCAGCTTGAGAAGCAAACGGGTACGCCGCAGGAAGTGGTCAATCTGTTAGATAAAGCCTTGCATAGCACGTCAGAGAAAACATCTTCTTGGATGAAGTATAAAGCCGTGATGGTGACAGCTGTGAGCATGTTGTTAGCGCTAGGTATTTGGCTTGGTGTTACTCAGCCTTTTTCTGAGGAGCAAGCTCCAGAGGTCGTGACTTATCCATCGATAGATTCACCCGCCTTCTTGTCCTACGGGCAAAAAGTTTTAGCGCCCTATTTTATGCTGCGCGCTGAGCAACTAAAGCTCGCTGTGGAGACTGCGAAAGTGATTGAAATCGAGACGGCAGAAGCCAAAACTGAACAAGCCGTTGATCCTTTAAGTGAATTCCACGGTGAAGCGCCACATCCTGTGCCTGACGATGCCGCTTTGATGAGTGTGGGTGAGGAGAGTAGCAAGTCTTTTGGTGAGGATAAGCCGCCTGAAGAGACCAAATCACAAGCCAAAGTAGCAGAGATTCAACCTGTAACGGCTGCGACTGCAAAGGTTGAAAAGCCGATAACTAAAGTATTCTTTGATACGAAAAAGCCGCTCAAGGGTTACACAATACAGATTGCCAGTGTTGCTCAATTGGATACCCTGCGTTCGACACTAAAGAGTATCGAGCATGTCGAGGGTGTTCGCGTTGCACGACATAAGCAACGCTGGGTTGTCCTTGTTGGCAACTACAGCAATAGTAAGTCAGCTTCGAATGCCGCCGCACAATTGGTTAAAGAGTATCATCTCGATCAACCTTGGGTTCGCAAATGGGCCGATTTGAAAGATTATCAACTAGAAGAAAGTCTGCCAAATCGTGAAATTTCAGAATAAACAGAGTACAATCATGGCCTTTATTTTTGTCGGCATTCATCAAGTTAAATGATAAAAAAACACAGAGCCTTCCTTAAGTGGGCTGGCGGTAAATTTAAATTGGTGGATGAATTGGCCAGTTATTTACCTACTGGAGACCGTTTGGTCGAGCCATTCGTGGGTGCAGGATCCGTTTTCTTAAATACGGATTATCCTAGCTATCTGCTCTGTGACATTAATCAGGATTTGATCGAGCTATACCAGATTGTGAAGCATCAACCAGAAGCTTACATTGCCGCAGCTAAGGCGTTGTTTGTTGATGAGATGAATCAAAAAGATGCTTACTATAAGGTGCGGACCGACTTTAATAAATGCCGTGACCCTTTCCAGCGTTCCGTGTATTTCCTCTATCTAAACCGTCATGGTTTTAATGGTTTATGTCGTTATAACCGTAAGGGCGGTTTCAATGTGCCTTTTGGTTCCTATAAAAAGCCGTATTTCCCCGAAAAGGAAATCTGGGCCTTTTCTGAAAAAGCGCAACGTGCCGAGTTTAAATGCATAGGCTATGAAAAAGCCTTCGAGCAGACACGTAGCGGTGATGTGGTTTACTGCGATCCACCTTATGCGCCATTATCGACCACATCCAGTTTTACGACATATGTTGGTGCGGGTTTTAGTCTAGACGATCAAGCACTGCTGGCCCGTCATTCGCGCCATACAGCACTAGAACGTGGTATTCCTGTGTTGATCAGTAATCACGATATTCCATTGACTCGCGAGTTATACCGCGGTGCTCACTTAGCGACAATCCAAGTGCAACGTAACATTAGCCAAAATGGCAGTGGCCGGAACAAGGTGGATGAGTTGATGGCGTTATATGATGAAAATTACGATTCAAAGGATGACTAGGTTCGACATAGCCTACGTTCAGCTAAGCACTTGTCCTACGAGAAACATCAAACTTGCCACTAAAACGATTGCCAATACGATTCCCATAGCTATGTAAGGTAATGGTGAACCCGTTTGGAAGTCTTTTTTACGATTTTCGTCAGTTTGTACCCCGAAAAAGGCGGCGAAGGTACTGTGGAATACTTGCCAGATACGGCTAAGCATTAATAGGCGAGATGCGATGTAGTGGGCTTGAGGTCATCCATAGGTTTATCTTGATGGCCGTGTAATAGCTCAAGCAGATCGACAAAGTGGAACTGACTCGAACGGTTTTTTCCTGTGAGCCACGTTTTCCAGCTTAGGGTTTGTGCTTGATCGGCGCAACGATTATTAGGATGACTACTAGGCAGAGCATTATTGTAACGGGTGTCACTGCTACAAGCGCATGAAGCTGTTTCGGTATTTTCCGTAAGTTTTTCAACACCAAAAGCTAACGTGGCCACGACAACAGCAGTGAATGCCAACATCATAGATGACTTAAATGTCACTGACTTAACATAGTGTGAAAACAAACTAAACCGCCCCTTCATAACGCTTCCTTTGAAATGAACCAGCATTGCGCCTCGAGTATAACAAACTCGCCTAGTTTATGAACAAAAATTTATCAATTGCCGCCAAAATGCTCGAAAATATTAGCTTATTTTACCGAATCCAAGCCCCAATTGACTGCGATAGTTACAGAATGTGCTGCTTTGCTGACACGGGCATCGCGTATCAATTGCCAGAAATGTGGCTTTAGCTATAGAGGCTTAGCTTGGCTCAGGGTAAAATAAGGCACTTTTTATCCAAATAGCAGCGAGTGTTTTATGCGTCCATTCTTGATTGCTCCATCGATTTTATCTGCCGATTTTGCCCGTTTGGGCGATGATGTAAAAGCCGTGTTAGATGCGGGGACCGACGTAGTGCATTTTGATGTTATGGATAATCACTATGTCCCTAACTTAACAATTGGCCCCATGGTGTGCCAAGCGCTGCGTAACTACGGTATTACCGCCGATATTGATGTGCATTTGATGGTTAAGCCAGTTGACCGTATCGTGCCTGATTTTGCTAAAGCGGGCGCATCTATTATTACTTTCCATCCAGAAGCCTCAGAGCACGTCGATCGCACACTGCAGCTGATCAAAGAGTGTGGCTGTAAAGCGGGTCTCGTGTTTAATCCTGCCACACCACTGCATTATCTCGACCATGTGATGGATAAGCTGGATGTGATTCTATTGATGTCGGTGAACCCTGGCTTTGGCGGCCAATCTTTTATTCCATCGACCTTAGATAAGCTGCGCCAAGTGCGTGCACGTATCGATGCCAGTGGTTTTGATATTCGCTTAGAAGTGGATGGCGGCGTTAAGGTCGACAATATTGCCGAAATCGCCGCCGCCGGTGCCGACATGTTTGTTGCGGGTTCTGCCATTTTCGGCAAGCCAGATTACAAAACCGTTGTTGATGAGATGCGTGCCGAACTTGCTAAAGTTGGGGCATAGGTATGTGGGATAAGATTAAAGCGATAGCGTTTGATCTTGATGGCACGCTGATCGACAGTGTGCCTGACCTAACCGTTGCCACGCAGGAAGCCTTAGCCGAGCTAGGGTTGAAGAGCTGCTCTGAGGCCCAAGTGCGTACTTGGGTCGGTAACGGCGCAGAGATGTTGATGCGCCGCGCCATGACCCATGCCTTGGGATTGGATGTTGAGCAAACCGCGCTTGATGCGGCCATGCCGATTTTTATGCATCACTATCAAGAGAATCTTGAGAAGCACAGTGCGCTGTATAGCGACGTGCATCAAGTACTGCAAACCTTATTCGATGCAGGTTTTAAGCTCGCCGTTGTGACCAATAAACCCTATCGTTTTACCTTGCCATTACTCAATGCCTTTGGGATTAATGACTTTTTCAGCTTAGTGTTAGGTGGCGATACCTTAGCTAAGATGAAGCCCGATCCTTTGCCGCTACAGCACTTATTACATGAGTGGCAATTGGATAAAGAGGCGTTATTGATGGTCGGCGACTCTAAAAACGACATTTTAGCGGCGAAAGCGGCTGGGATAGCGTCAATCGGCTTGACCTACGGCTACAACTACGGTGAAGATATTGGGCTCAGTGGCCCAGATGCCGTATGCGAGCAATTTAGTGAGATTTTGAACTGGGTAAAACCTACTAAGTAATGCGTGTTTACCCGTTTTTTAGTCGATTTTTTATAGTCTTTTTATATATAGATAGTGGAGCAATGACGTAATGACCAAACCCATAGTACTCAGCGGTGCACAGCCGTCCGGCGAATTAACCATAGGTAACTACATGGGTGCATTGCGTCAATGGGTTGCGATGCAAGATAGCCACGACTGCCTCTATTGTGTGGTCGACTTGCATGCCATTACCGTGCGTCAAGATCCTAAAGCGTTGCGCGAAGCTTGTTTAGACACCTTAGCCCTGTATTTGGCCTGTGGCGTCGATCCTAAAAAGAGCACAGTGTTTATCCAGTCACAGGTGCCACAACATACGCAATTAGGTTGGGCACTAAACTGCTACACCCAAATGGGCGAGTTGAGCCGCATGACGCAGTTTAAAGATAAGTCACAAAAGCATGCTAACAACATCAACGTGGGTCTGTTTGGTTACCCAGTGCTGATGGCGGCGGATATTCTGATTTATCAAGCGAACGAAATCCCAGTTGGTCAAGATCAGAAGCAACACCTTGAGTTAACTCGTGATATCGCGACTCGCTTCAACAATGCCTACGGTGATACTTTCACCATTCCTGAGCCATTTATTCCTGAACATGGCGCGAAAGTGATGTCGTTGCAGGAGCCGCTGAAGAAGATGTCTAAGTCAGACGAGAACCGTAACAACGTCATCGGCCTGCTAGAAGATCCAAAAGCCGTGCTGAAGAAGCTGAAAAAAGCTATGACAGACAGTGATGAGCCGCCAGTCGTGCGTTTCGATATGGACAATAAGCCAGGCGTTTCTAACCTGCTGAGTCTCATGTCGGGAGTGACGGGGCAAAGCATTGCAAGCCTAGAAGCCGAGTTTGAAGGCAAGATGTATGGCCATTTGAAAGGTGCAGCAGGCGAAGCTGTTGTGGGCATGTTAGAGCCACTGCAAGAGCGTTACCGCGCGATTCGTGCCGACCGTGCTTACTTAGACCAAGTGATGAAAGCTGGCGCTGAAAGTGCGCAGGCGCGCGCCGAAGTGACATTGAAGAAAGTGTACGAGAAGATTGGTTTGTTAGTGTAATCAATCGATATCGATAAATTAAGCCGACGTCAGCGTCGGCTTTTTTGTGTCTGGACGTTCACCTTAGGCCTGTGATTTTAGCCAAGATGAGAAGGCAGCAATCGCAGGCTCAGATAAACGGCGCTGTTTACAAAAGAAAGTAAATTCAAATCCTGTATGCACATCGGGAAGATTCAAAGCGACTAAACGCCCCGTGGTGATATCGCCAGCCACCATAAAGTCCGGCGCTAGGGCTAAGCCTTGGCCTGCAATCGCCGCCTCAATTGCCATCACAATATGACTAAACACATGCTGTTGTTCGTTATCGAGTGGGATCTGGTGTGCCGATGACCACTTGTGCCAGTCGAGTCCGAGTGGGCCTTCATCGACAACCAGCAGGGCTTGTTGCTGGAAATTGCTCAGGCTAATGTCGCGCCATTTAAGGTAGAAATTTGGGCTGCACACTGGGATTAGCCGTTCTTTGTGTAGTAACTGTTGCCAATAGCCGCGTTGATTCAGTTTTCCTGCGATAAAGATATCTGCCGTGCTAGTGCTGAGATCAGGATCTTGGGTGATCATCTCAAGGCGGATTTTTACGCTCGGATATTGGCGGCGAAAATCGGCGAGTCTGGGGATCAACCATTTCACCGAGAAGGAACTGTAAACTGCTAAGCACAGCTGCTGATTGGGCGTGTCGCGCACCTTCAAATTAAGATCACTTAACTCGTTGAATATCCGCTCTAACTCTAGAAATAGTCCGTGTCCCTTCTGGGTTAACTGCAGTTTACGCCCCTGGCGGTCAAACAGTTGCTCGCCAAAATACTCTTCTAATACTCGTACTTGGTGAGAAACCGCACTTTGGGTGATGCACAGTTCATCGGCTGCCTTAGAAAAATGCTGCTGTCTGGCGGCGGCCTCAAACACTTGCAGAGCGCGTAATGGTGGTAGCTTTCTCATTATTTTCAATATCTAAAGGCTTTAGTATGAATTTAATTCATCTAGCATGAGAAAGCATCATTTCAGCTTAAGTTTTGGGAGGATTATCATGCCGCCATTGAGATTTATGGATGTTAAAAAATGCAACGCCCAGTTGTTATCGGTTTGATTTTATTGATAGTAGGTAATCTATTTAGTGCCTTCTATGATGTGTCGATAAAGTGGTTGCCGGACGATGCGAATGCCTCGACTTTCCTCCTTGTCAGGCAAATCTCCTCAGTCTTTATGTTGTTGCCAGTGTGGTTGTATTCACAGCGGCCGATGACGACACATATTTCAGTTCACCTTTGGCGTGCCAACATAGGCTCAGTTGGCGCGCTTTTTTTAATTATTGGCTTGATGGCATTGCCACTCGCGACGGTTAGCTCATTGTTTTACTCGGCACCTTTGATGATCATCTTGATGGGGTATTTTTTCCTGAGGGAGCGGATCACTGTTGCCCAGACCATCTGCACTGGCTTAGGTTTTGTTGGTATTTTGATTATCCTGCGGCCGAGTGAAATGAACTGGTATGGCATTGCTGTGCTATTTTCGGCTTTTACCTTTGCGGTGAATCAGTTAGCGCTGAAAAAAGTGCCTAATGCAGAGCATCCCGTGTTAACGCTGATGTTGTATAACTTGCTGGGTATTCCAGCGACGTTAGTCATTGCGGCGTTTCAGGGCATCGAAGGTTTGAGTTGGGAGCTGGTGGGCGTGGCATTGCTGAGCAACGCATTTTTACTTGTGTATCATTGGTTTTGCGTGCTGGCCTACCGTAAAGCACAGGCAAGCGATATCGCGATTGCGGAATACACTGGCTTGTTATTTATTGTCTTTTTAGGCTGGTTGTTATTCGATGAGTGGTTGGATAACTTAAGCTGGCTCGGCGCTGCTTTGATTGTGTTGCCTTCGTTGTGTTTACCTTGGTTAGGGTCGCTGTTATCAAAATCGACGCCTAAGGTTGCGGATACACTAACGGGTAAATAACGCTGAGCGTTTAAGCCTAAGTATGCGAGTTGACTCGCGACTTAGGCTTCACTGCCCAAATACTCACATTTCAACATACTTGAATTGTAAAGTTACTCTGTATATTCAAATACTTTCACCACTTTACGCACGCCTGCTGTATTGCGGGCGATATCGACAGCTAAATCTGCTTGCGAGCGATGGATAACACCAAGTAAGAAGACTTCACCATTTTCAGTGATGACTTTAATGCGAGTCACATCTAAATCTTTCTCGTTTAACATGCGGCCCTTCACTTTGGTGGTGACCCAAGTATCGTTGCTGCGTGTAGTGAAAGAAGTCGGGTTGCCAATGCGGATCTGATTGTGGATCTTGCCGCCTAGTTTAAGGTCTTGCACAACCTTGATGGCTTTATCCCTTAACATGGAGTTAGGGGCTTGGCCTATCATAAGCACATTGCCATTGACGGACACGCCAGTGATATTGGTTTGTTTTTTAAGATCTTCTTGCTCTAGCAGTGCGCTAGTTATCCTAAAATCCGTATTAGTATCATCAATCTGTGTCTTAACAGTGCGCTCATCATTGGCCATCATGGCGCCACTCACTGCGCCCACCATAACGGCACCGGCGCAGCCTTGTAGCAGCAAGCAAACCATTAACAGTGGGGCAGCGTGTCTCATTGCTGCTCGTCCTGCGGGAAGAGTGTGCGGTCGATGTTGTCACACAGGCAGTGGATCACCAGTAAGTGCACTTCCTGAATTCGTGCGGTGACGTTAGAAGGCACGCGGATTTCCACATCGCCCACGCTCAGCAGGCCAGCCATAGCGCCGCCATCTTTACCCGTTAGGGCAACGATAGTCATGTCGCGGCTTAATGCGGCTTCCATGGCTTTGATTACGTTACCTGAATTACCGCTGGTGGAGATTGCCAGCAGAATGTCGCCCGGTTGGCCTAAGGCAAAAATCTGTTTTGAGAAAATCTCATCATAGCTATAGTCGTTGGCGATAGCTGTGATGGTTGAAGTGTCAGTAGACAGGGCGATGGCCGGTAAGGGTGGACGCTCAATCTCGTAGCGGTTTAGCAATTCAGCTGAGAAATGTTGTGCATCGCCAGCGCTGCCGCCGTTACCGCAAGCAAGGATTTTATTGCCACCCAAAAGACAGTGCACCATCATCTCGGCCGCTTTGGCGATTGATTCTGGCAGTGCTTCGGCTGCATCGATTTTTGTCTGGATAGATTCAGTAAAGCTGTCTTTAATGCGTTCTAACATGGATAAATCCTTTCAGGATAAAGTGTTGCTATCATGCCATATTTCCACAAGCGTGTTGAGGCACAGACGTTAAAAATAATTTGTGTTGCTAATCTCGCACTATTGGCGCTTAAAAGGCATCGACGAGCCAATGAATTTGATCGGCTTCCATGGCTATGACATCGAAACGACAGGGCACATCGAGCCGATTGAGTTGCAAATAATGGTTGGCCGCTTTGCGAATCCGCGTTATTTGCGCCGCGCTTAAAGCCTGTAATGCGCCGCCATATTGGGTTGCCGAGCGATACTTCACTTCAACAAATACCCAATGGCTTTTATGGCGCATGATTAAATCAATTTCCCCAAACGGATAGCGGACATTACGTTCGACAAAAGTTAACCCTTGCTGTTCAAGGTAACGTTGTGCGTGCGCTTCTGCCTGTTGTCCGAGTGTCATAGCTGGCGGAAGCTGCCTCTTTGGTAGCGTCCCCAGCTTAATTGGCGGTTTACTATGCCATCTGGGTTAACCGATAAAGCGCCGCTGCGGCCATTGAATTGGTAGCCCGTAAATGAGCGCATTTGTGCTAAACGGCCGATCAAGTCCATCGCATCATAACCCATAACAAACAAACGTTTCTGACTGTTATTCCAGCCCGAAAATAGTGTGTTAACCATGAGGTTTTCTTCGCCGTTTTGCATCAGCCAAGGGGCATCACTGAGGGTGAGGTTATTTAAATCCTGCGCCGTTTGTGTGCTTTCGTTCTCAACTCGGCTGCGGCTTGAGGTATACAAGGGCACAGGTTGAGTGAACACGCTGAAGTTAACATCGATAAAGGCCTTGAGCAGAGTCAGATCCTGCGGCGTTGAAATCATATAGATAGCATCAATATCTTGGCGTGAGCGGAAGTCAGCCTGCACTGAGTTACCCAGCAGTTCCTTGATGCGTGCGATACGGGCTTGGCTATCACGCACGCCAAGGGCATCTTGCACTGTGGTTTTCATTTTGTCGCCGCCATCGTAGTAATAGACTTCGACGACGTTATCGCTCTTCTTTTTCCACGTTTGAATAAAGCTCTCGGCCATACGTTTGCCAAGGGCATCATTGCTGGCGAGCAGCAATGGCATAGTGACGCCATCTTGATATAAATGCTCGGCGGCATCGGCTGCTTCTTGGGCTGGTGATAGCGCAAAGTAGAATTTGTTTGGATCGGGTGTGAATTTATCCACTTGATTCAAAAAGAGTTGTGGTACAGGCGCAGCAGGAGCTGCAGCAACCGTATTGGCCGTTTTGTCTGGGTTGGCAGCATTGGCCAGCGCATTAGTGGCGGCAGTATTTGCCGCATTCATCACTTGTAGTTGTTCGATTTCAGTCGGCAGTAATGGGCCTATAATAAACTCGGCTCCCGCCATCAGCGCCTGTTGATAGGCACTCGCAGCATCGTTGGCCGTATCGTAAAAATTCACTGCGACTTTATCGTTTTGCTTCGCCATATAGCTGGCTAATATGCCTTGGCGAATCGCATTGGCGGCGTTCGCTCGTGGGCCAGTCAGCGGCAACAGCACGGCAATGTTTTTCGGTGTAAAAGGCTTAGCGTTGAGGGCTCTGTCTAAATCGGCAGGCAACTTTGCCGCAGCTGGGTGATAAGGGTTCTGCTTTTGCCATTCACCTAAGTAGCGCACTAACTGGGTGGGATCGACGGCATAATGCTTAGCGATATAAGCCAGTTGTAACCAGCCCGCAAACACTGGACTTTTAGCATCTTGGGTAAACGTCTTTATGGTTTGTTCGTGCATCGGCTGCAGCACTTGCCAAATGGTGTTATTCACTTCGTTGGCTTGGGCGGGTGGCAAGTAAGTTGTCAGTAAACTCAACTCGCGTACTTGTTCAATTGGCTGTTTATTCAATTGATATAAATGCGCCTTGAACTGGTGATAGGCCGTCATCTGCCAGCTTGGCAGGCTCCAATTACTTGGATAATTTAAGGTTTTAAGGGCATCACTGTAGGTGGACGTGTGTTCAAGCACTCGTGCAGTTAAGTATTTATGTTCGGCCAGTAATGTTGGGCTCTGAGTTAAGCTCGGCAGTATCGATTTGAGTAGCTTCTGCGCCGCGGCATAGTCATTGGCATTAATATAGGCATGGGCTGCTAGCAGCAGATTAGTATCGCGCTGCTGCGGATCTTTACTATTGGCCGCTTGCGCCAAATAGACATTTGCCGTCAAAGGTGCGGATGCTAATGAGGTAGCCAATGTGGCGGTTGTTCCAGTGGAATTGGGCGATGAAACACCACAACCCGCCAAGATTACCGATAAAATGGCCACGGAAACGAACTTAGTTGTATTCAGGCTTTTTAACACTGGGCTTCACTCTGGTAAGATGCGGCCTCTAGTTTAACCTTCTCTCGCGCTTGACGAAAGTCTTGGCACTGTCATTACAGAGGTATATATGGACCAAAGCGTCGCACTCTACATAGTTCCTACTCCCATAGGTAATTTGGGCGATATGAGCTCGCGGGCAATAGAGGTGCTGAATCAGGTTTCATTGATCGCCTGTGAAGACACTCGCCACAGCGGTAAGTTGTTGAGCCACTTCGGCATTACCACTAAAACTACGGCCTTGCATGACCACAACGAGCGTGCGCGTGCCCAGTGGATTGTGGATCAGCTTGCAGCGGGTCAGTCGATAGCATTAATTTCCGATGCGGGTACGCCGTTGATTTCTGATCCTGGTTACCACTTAGTCTCACATGTGCGCCAATCTGGGTTTAATGTGATCCCTTTGCCGGGCCCTTGCGCGGCGATTACGGCCTTAAGCGCCTCTGGTTTGCCATCGGACCGTTTTACTTTTGAAGGATTTCTGCCCTCAAAAGAAAAAGCCCGCGCCGATAAGTTATTGGCACTGAAAGAAGATCCGCGCACGCTGATTTTTTATGAATCACCGCACCGCATCGAGCATAGCTTAACGACTATGGTCGAAGTGCTGGGCGGCGATCGCCATGTAGTGATGGCACGCGAAGTGACCAAAACCTTCGAAACCTTTTTATCTGGCCCCGTCTCAGAAGTGCTTGCCACCGTAAGTACTGACCCGAATCAGCAGAAGGGTGAAATCGTACTTATGGTGCATGGTTACCATTTGAGTGATGACGAAGCGATTCCAACCGTCGCCATCAACACGCTCAAGCTCTTATGTGAAGAATTGCCATTGAAGAAAGCCGCTGCAATTGCCGCGCAAATTCATGGACTTAAAAAGAATGCTCTGTATAAATACGGGCTAGAGTCTGATTTATAAGCGCTAAAACGGCCGCGAGCGGATTATCTGTGGTGCATCAGGGTGGCTTAGGCTATAATCCGCGCCGAGTTGGCCAGACAGTCGCCGCGTTCGCAAGAACGGGGAGGAAAGTCCGGGCTCCAAAGAGCGGGGTGCCAGGTAACGCCTGGGCGGTGCGAACCGACGACAAGTGCAACAGAGAGTAGACCGCCTGCCTGATTTATCAGGTCGGTAAGGGTGAAAGGGTGCGGTAAGAGCGCACCGTGCGGCTAGCAATAGTTCGTAGCAAGGTAAACTCCACCCGGAGCAAGACCAAATAGGGTTCCGTATGGCGTGGCTCGCGTTGGAACCGGGTAGGTCGCTTGAGCCTGTGAGCGATTGCAGGCCTAGATGAATGACTGTCCAAGACAGGACCCGGCTTATCGGCCAACTCACCTCATTCAACAAAAAGCCCGTTTGTCGTAATGACAAACGGGCTTTTTGTTTTTAACTGTTGCAGCTTTAAGCGACCGTTACTTGTTAAATGATTAAAAATCAAAGTGTTGAATTCCCCGTCCGTATCCAATCTATATCCTATTTAGTTCTCTGTTCTGTCGCTCTCTTTATCAGCCTTCGCTGCAGGTAAAAATTACCCTATGTAGGTAACATCTACCGTTAACTGAGGGCGCGGATATAAAGCATTTCAATCTAAGTCTATGTTTTTTTATTTGCTTATATCAATTGGCTTAGCCATTGCATTGGTTTATATGCAAAGTGCAGCATTTTGTTGCATTGCACTCAGTTCACCAAGGAGTCTGCTAATGGCCAGTTCAAAAAGTGTAACAGAACAAACTAATAGTAAAGATAACGGCGCGTTGAATTCACCAACCACAGCGAAAGCCAGCGAAGTGACGCATCATGCCGTTGACGCTGTGGCGGAGAAAGCCGCTGTTGCAGAGGATACTTTGCGTAAAACCGCCGCCAGCTCGCAGGAAACGCTGGCGCACAAGCAAGAGGAAATCAAACAACAACTGCAAAGCTCTTACAGTAAAACCCGTGAGCTGGCAGCGCAAAATCCGCTGGCCACCGCCGGGATAGCGTTTGCAGCTGGTGTAGTGTTGACTGCCTTGTTACGCCGTCGCTAGGGTGGGTTTATGCAAAACCGTGCACAGTCAGAGGCGCCAGAGCAAAGACCAGTCCAGCATGCTGAACTCACTGGGCAGCCTGCATCCGCTGCCCAGAATAAGGTGGTTGATCATGCCATTGAGCAATTGGCTGAAATAGCGGCACTGAGCAGCTCGGTGAAGCAAGCCTATATCAATCAGTTAAATTTGGCAGGAAAAATAGCAACGACAGAATGGCAGTTAACGGGTCGCAGCTTGATTATTGCTGCGGCTTTGGTTGTCTGTTTTGGGACGGGTATTACCCTATTCTGGGGCAGTACTTTATTGCTGCTGGGCTATATGCTGTTTCAACTGAGCGGCTCGTTGTTGATTACCGCGAGCGCGTTAGTGGTATTGCAGTTTGTGTTATTGATTTGGTGTTGGCGTAGTCTGAGCTATGTGCTGTCGCAAGCCGGTTTTTCAAAGACTTGGCAGCAGTTACGGTTGTTGTTTTCTACTCAACACTCAGCCAACAAACAACAGGAAGATCAACAATGCTAGTGCAAAAGTTACTTAAAAAGCAGCAATTAGAGCTCACTGTACTGACGGAGCAAGGTCGGCTGCAGCATGAGTTATTGCAGGTGAGGAAACAACAACTAGCGCAAAGCGGTCGTGCTTTTATTGGGTCGACACCTGGCTTAATCGTCAGTTTTAGCCTTGGCTGTCTGTTTCAAATGCGCCACAACAGCACAGTAAAACTGCTGCGTAGCACCTTTGGTTTGCGTTGGATGACCAAACTCTAACTGCCCAGCCTTCCTATGGCGGTTAGCGTTTGACTTTGTCGGATTCGCAGTTCCTAAATCAGCGACTAAAAACTGCTTTTTACTAGGAATCGCCATTCCCAGCTGTTGACTGACTCGCCGCCTGTATAAGGGAGTGAAAAATCGATATGGGCGACGTTGCCATAGCTGGAGCGAGAGGAATAAATTCGCGCGCCTATGCCTATGCTCCCCAGTGGACCGCTGACTTCGTTATTCTCGGCAAATTGTCCGCCGGAGGCTTGACCCAGATCGGCAAAGACTGCCCAACCCAATTCAGCCAATTGATATAAGTTGATATTGGGGTAGTTGCGTATCTCGGCGGTCAGTAACCACTGATTGTCCCCTTGTTGGTATTCGTTGGGATAGCCGCGTACGCCAGTTTCATCTCCCAGCCCTTTGCTCAGATCCAGATAAGTGTTCTTTGAAAGGCTAGCCCATGCTTTGCCGTAGGCTGTCCACTTAGGATTGATTTGATAGAAGTATTCGGCTTGGATATCGACCTTGTAAGTGTCTTTTTGGGTTGTGCCAATTGTGCTAGTGCCGCCCATTTCTAACAGCCACAGTTGATCGTCGAACTTATAGCCGCCAGTACTTTGCCAATTGACGTGGTAGCCGACAGGATTGTTATCTCCTATGTCGTTGGTTTCTATGCCGAGTTGCACATAGTGATGCCAGCCTAAGTTAAAGTCTTCGTTGTTAGATATCAGGTGAACGTTATTCAGTACGTGGAAATCATCCTGGATAAACTCGTATGCGACCCAAGGGTACATAAAGTCCCTGTCTTGAGGCAGCATCGAATTGGGGTAGAGATCTGAATTGGCAAACTCATGTTTGTCTTGGGTAACACCGGTAATAAAGCGAGAAAGATGCTCACTGTTTTTATTGATTAACCAACCATATTTTAGATTGAGGTAGTCGACTGTGTGTTCGAATTCATTTATCTCTTGCCCATTTTGTCGAATCGTATCGATACGGTTATCGTCTAAAAACTCAGCCGAATACATGGTATTGGTATCGAGTGAATAGAAGGGCTTACTGACATAAACGTGTTTCGCTTGGCCGTCGCTATTGTCGTAAAACTCGGCAGCAACTGTGCCGTGTTCGATAATGCTCAGCGGCGCTTCGAAAGCAAATTTATAGCCATTGCGGGACTCGTTGGACTGGTACTTGAGTCGAGTGCGAATGCCTGTTCCGAGTAAGTTATCTTCTTTAACGCCGAAGGAATAGCGAGTGTCGCCACCTGAACTACTCAGGCTCGCAGTTGGCAGTAATGACCAGTTATCCCAGGTTTCGACGACAACGGATTCAACCGTGGGATCGGTATCGGCGAGGGGATCTTTTTCGGCAACATAAATTTTGGCGTCGCGGATATAGGGCACGGCCCGTAATAGCCGTTGCGATTCATCGAGATCTTTCTGGGTGACAGTATCATTTTCGCCGAAGGTCAGTTTATCGAGCACCACGTATTCTTTAGTGTTGATATGCAGGGCGTTCGCCCAGCGGTGGATGAAAAAAGCATCGGGATCGGATTCATCAAAAATTGGATTGTTAACTACGACAATCTTGCTGACTTTTTTGGTTTCTTGAGCCTGTGTTGCGGGATCGGCGAGCTTAGCTTCTTCTGCTTGGGCAGCACTGATCAGGCTGCCAACACAACAAGGTAGGATGCATGCATACTGAATGAATTTCTGCATAAAAGACCACTCCCATGAAATTGACGACTGCAGCGAAAATAGCTTCACTCTGCAATTCACAATTTAATAACACATGGAAAGTGGAGGTTAGTCAAGAAAACATTTTAATAAGTTTCTGATTTTACTTAAGGTTAGCTTAAGATTGTCTTGAGGTGGCGGCTGGGCGTGGGCTCCAGCCGAATTCACAATTGTTACAATGTTCGCTTTGGCGGCACGGCGACGTTGGCAAAAATCAATCCCGCGATCAGCGACATAAAAATCAAAAAGATTTGCGAGCCAATATGGGATTGATTGAGCATAGTCTCACCTGAGATTAAGGCATTGAGTCCGATATAGGTTTTACTGCCGGGCACTAAGATGACTATGCCTTGCAACAGGGCGATGGAGGCGGGAGCTTTCATCCAGCGGGCGAAGAGGTTGGAGTAAATCCCGACAGCCAAGGCGCCAAAGAAAATACCCACCGAATCACCAAAATAATGCCCGCCGAGCATGGCCGAGAAAAACGCCACTATCCCTGCTAATACGCCCCAAGGTGAATCTTGCATCCGCGCCTTGAAGATAAACACTAACGCCATAGATAAAATCGGCACCGCCGACCAAATTGCCCAGCGTGGCAAGCCTTCTGGCTCGATATGAATCGCTTCGCCAAACACGGCTTTACCAATCGCCATGCCGAGCACTGCACCAAAGTACAGTTTAAACAATTGCATAATCGCATCCATGATGCGCGCCGTGCCGGAAATCAAATCCCGCGCGGCGAGTTCGGCCAGACCTAAGGTTAACGCTAAGCCGGGAATAAAAATAATGATCGAGGAGAGGATCACCACTGGGATATTAATGTTGGGATCGATACGCGCTATGCCGCAGGCGGCGATGGCGCAAAGAATGGTGGCGAAGGGTTCAAGCACTTCGGCCATGCGTGCCGAGCGTTCGGCGCGGTATACCAAGCCATAGACAAATAAGCCTAATAACCCAGACCAAAATACATCGTTCCAACCTGTGCCCATTAACATGGCGAAGGCGGCGGCAGAAGTACCAAATGAAAAACAAGTTAACACTGGGCCATAGGGATTGGGTTTGTTGGCGATTTCTTCTAAGCGGTCTAAGGCCTCGGCCAAAGTACGCTTACCCGAAGTTAATTCATCGACTAATTCATCGGTGCGGGCGAGTGAACCTAAATCGAGTTCGCCGGGCTTCACCCGAGCGGCATGGTTATATTCTTGATCTGTATCGTGTTGTAAAACGAAGGTCATCGAAGTTGGCGAGATAAGGAAGTAGCCTTCGATACCTAAGGTGCGCGCAACGGTTTGTAAGTGGGTTTCTAGGCGATAAGCGGGTGTGCCAAACTTATGCAATGCCTTGCCTAGCTTAATGATAAATCTGCGTTTTTCGATAAACTCGTCGTTATCCAATCGGGGTCTTCACTGTATAAAAAGTTGTAGGGATTAACGCGCGCATATTAACCTATCTTGTCTATAAAAGGTTAACGGCTTTTAACCTTAATACAAATAAATTGCTGAATTTTTGCAGCTCGGGCTATAGTCAGCTTTTTGATAAGGGGAAATAGATATGTCTTTGATGGTAACGGGTCTTTACGCTAGCCTCACTGGGCTATTAATTGTCGCTTTAGCCTATCGAGTCGTGAAGGTCAGAAAAAGTCACAAGATTGGCCTAGGGGATGGCGGTAACAATGCGCTTGCCTTAGCGAATCGCGTCCATGTAAACCTGATCGAAAATGCGCCTATCGTATTGATTCTCATGCTGGTGGCCGAAGCCGGTGGCTTACCCGTATTTTATCTCCACTGCTTTGGGACTGTGTGGATAGTGGCACGCCTGCTCCATGCTATCGGCTTAACCCAAGGCCAAGGGGGTTATCATTTTGGACGTTTCTGGGGCGTATTGCTCACTTGGCTAGTGATCATCAGTCTTGCATTGGTGAATTTGCTGCATTTTGCCCAAGGTTTAGGAAAGGGTCTCTAGGCTGGTCGGTTTGGGCGGTCAATTCCGCCCCAAGCCATATCCATAGCGGATTTAGGGGTATTAGGCTTAAGGCTCAAATACCCTGAAAAACGCCTTGATTGATGTTTTTTTAATCGCACTAATCCCCCATTGCCTGCTATACTCCGCGTCCCTAAATTGGCGTAACTTATTTTCAGTGGCGCCTTTATTTGACATTACGTTTTCGGGTCACAATCGATGCAAGTTGAATCCACACTCTTTAGTCATCCCAAGTATTGGGCTACAGGCGACAGCACTGCGCCTTTCTTACCTATGTCCCGCAAGGAGATGGATAAGCTTGGCTGGGATAGCTGTGACATTATCATAGTCACAGGCGACGCTTATGTGGATCACCCAAGCTTTGGCATGGCAGTGATCGGCCGTATGTTAGAGGCCCAAGGTTACCGAGTCGGCATTATTTCCCAACCTGATTGGTCGAGCAAAGACGCCTTTATGCAATTGGGTCGCCCGAACCTGTTTTTTGGCGTCACCGCCGGCAACATGGATTCGATGATCAACCGTTACACCGCTGACCGTCGTTTACGCTCCGACGATGCTTATACTGCGGGGGATATTGGTGGTAAGCGCCCAGATCGCGCCGTGACTGTGTACACCCAGCGTTGTAAAGAAGCCTTTAAAGATGTGCCTGTGATTATTGGTGGTATCGAAGCCAGTTTACGCCGCATCGCCCATTACGATTATTGGTCGGACAAAGTGCGTCGCAGTGTGATTTTCGATGCCAAGGCCGACATTTTGATGTACGGCAACGCCGAGCGTCCTTTAGTCGAAGTGGCACGCCGCTTAGCTGCCGGTGAACCGATAAGCTCGTTGCACGATGTGCGTGGCACAGCCGTTATCCGTAAAGAGCCGCTGCCCGAATGGCGCGGTATGGACTCGCGCAAGATTGACCAACTGCACAAGATAGAGCCGCTGCCGAATCCTTACGGCGCCGATGATGTGGGTTGTGCTAACTTGTCCGGCCCGTCGGATGTGAAGATATTCGATAACGAAGCCCCTAAGCCTATTAGCGTTCAACCGCCTAAACCTAAGCCATGGGATAAAACCTATGTGCTGCTGCCAGCGTTTGAAAAAGTGTCCGAAGACAAATATTTATATGCCCATGCTTCACGGATTTTGCACCAAGAGCAAAACCCAGGTTGTGCCCGTGCGTTATTTCAACCCCATGGCGACCGCGCCGTTTGGGTGAATCCGCCCGCATGGCCGCTCAATACCGATGAGATGGATGTGGTATTCGATTTACCCTATCAGCGCATTCCTCATCCTATCTATGGCAAGGAAAAAATCCCTGCCTACGACATGATCAAGACGTCTATCAACATCATGCGTGGTTGCTTTGGTGGCTGTTCTTTCTGCTCGATTACCGAGCATGAAGGCCGAATCATTCAGAGTCGTTCACAAGAGTCGATTGTTAAAGAAATCAAAGATATTCAGGAAAAAGTGCCAGGCTTTACTGGGGTTATTTCCGATTTAGGCGGCCCAACCGCCAACATGTATCGTTTAGGTTGTACCAGCGAAAAGGCCGAAAAAACCTGTCGCCGTCTTTCTTGTGTGTTCCCATCGATTTGCGGCCACTTAGGCACAGATCATAAACACACTATCGACCTGTACCGCGCGGCGCGTGCTGTACCTGGCATCAAGAAAGTATTGATCGCCTCTGGCGTGCGTTACGACTTGGCGATCGAAGATCCGGCTTATGTAAAAGAGTTAGTGCAGCACCATGTGGGCGGCTACTTAAAAATCGCCCCTGAGCATACCGAAGAAGGTCCGCTCAGCAAGATGATGAAACCCGGCATGGGCGCCTACGATAAGTTTAAAGAATTGTTCGACAAGTTTTCGAAGGAAGCGGGCAAAGAGCAGTTCCTGATCCCTTACTTTATTTCGGCGCATCCGGGCACGACCGACGAAGACATGGTGAACTTAGCGCTGTGGTTGAAGGAACGTAAGTTCAAGCTCGACCAAGTGCAGAACTTCTATCCGTCACCGATGGCGAATGCGACCACGATTTATCATACCGAGTTAAACTCGCTGAAAAACGTCAAGCACACCAGCGAAGTGGTATCAGTGCCGAAGAAAGGGCGCCAACGTCGTCTGCACAAAGCATTGCTGCGTTATCACGATCCTGCGGGTTGGCCATTGATCCGTGAAGGGTTAACTGCCATGGGGCGTGAAGACTTGATCGGCAATAGCCCACATCAATTAGTGCCGCCAGAAGGTCGAAATGAGCGCGGACCTAAGTGGATGAAAGATGCCAACCAAGGCCAAAAAGCCTTTACTCGCTTCTCGGGTAATCAATTTGATGACCGCAAGGGCGATGGCAAATCTAAAGGTACGGCTAAAGGCGGCGCGCAAGCTCAAGTTGGTGCTGAATCAAAACCAGCCGCTAAAGGTGGAAAACCCGCAGCGAATGACGCTAAGCCTGCCGGTTCTAAGCCAACTGGCTCTAAACCCAGCGGAGCTCATTCGAGCCGTCCGGGAGCGAAAGCGCCTTTCGGACAGTCTGGTTTTAAGGCGGGAGGTGCTCAAGCTAAAAGCGGTTCTCAGGCTAAAGGTGGAAGTCCATCAAAAAGTGGTGGTAAACCTGCAGGTAAGCCTTCTCAGGGTCGCCAACAGGCGAAGTAATCACTTTTAGCTATCACAATAATATACAAAGGCCGCTCCAGACATAAGTTTGGAGCGGCCTAGCTAGCATGATCATCCCGCGATACTCTCCTTTTTTACAATCCTTTTTACTATCCTTTTTGATTTCGCCACAATTTTGCCAGTATATTTACCTTAGCTCAGTCTCAAATAGGTTAATGCATATACGGGCTAGCACTTGAGCTTTTTGTTATCAGCCCCTCATCATCTTTACCGATGAATGCTTACAATGAGCGGCGCTGCGATAAAAGAGTCCTAACTGGTATCGCAGGGCGAACTATTATAAAATCTCGTCTGATGCTTATGTCTACTATTTGTTTATATTCGATATTTTAGCTATACATCTCACCCATACCCGCGGCTTGTTAACTAACATTAGATACTATGAATAAAAAGCGTAGACCCACTCTTCAAGACGTTGCCGATCAAGTTGGGATCACCAAAATGACGGTGAGCCGCTATTTAAAAAATCCAACAAGAGTGGCGCAAAGCACTCAAGAAAAGATAGCTATCGCACTAGAAACCTTAGGTTATATTCCTAATCGCGCGCCGGAAATTTTGGCGCAAGCAACCAGCCGCGCCATTGGCGTGTTAGTGCCGTCGTTAACCAACCAAGTGTTTGCTGAAGTGCTGCGCGGTATCGAGAATGTGACTGGCAAACGCGGTTATCAAACCATGCTGGCTCACTACGGATATCAGGCCGAATTAGAAGAAGAGCGGGTGGCATCACTGCTTTCTTACAATATTGATGGCTTACTTTTATCCGAAAGTTACCATACGCCGCGTACCGTGCGAATGATTGAAACGGCGGGCATTCCGGTCATTGAAATGATGGATAGTGTGTCGCCTTCAATTCAACAGTGTGTGGGGTTCGATAACACAGCTGCCGCATACGAAATGGTTAAGGCCATGATTGCACAAGGCTATCGCCACATTGCTTACTTAGGCGCGCGCATGGATATTCGCACTCAGCATAAGATGCGAGGCTACGAGTTAGCGATGCAGGAAGCCAAGCTCACACCTTTGGCGATGACCACCAATGAGGCCTCGTCGTTTTCCTTGGGTGCGTCGTTATTGCAGCAAACCTTAGCGAAATATCCCTATGTGGATAGCTTTTTCTGTACCAACGATGATTTAGCGGCGGGGGTGATATTTGAGTGCCAAAGACAAGGCATCAAGATCCCAGAACAAATAGGCGTTGCAGGGTTTCATGGCCATGATATAGGGCAATCCATGACGCCAAAATTGGCGAGCATTATTACCCCGAGAAAGGAGATCGGTCGAATTGCTGCCACTGAGCTATTAGATAGGTTAAATGGCAAAGAGATAGCAGAATCGGTTATCGATCTGGGCTATCGTATTGATTTAGGGGAAACATTGTAGACTTCCCCTCGATCTTTCGCTTAACGGCTAATGCCTAATGCCTAATGCCTAATGTTTTTGATCACTGGCTTGCGTTAGAGAAACGCTGAGATGATGACTGCAACTATGCCGCCCGTCGTGCCAATAATGGTTTCCATTACCGTCCAGGTTTGCAGCGTTTGTTTTTCTGACAATCCAAGAAAACGGTTGGCGAGCCAGAAGCCTGAGTCATTAACGTGCGAGAGCACAATCGAACCACCGCCAATGGCAATCGTAATCGCCGCCAATTGAGCACCATCTAAGTTCAATGGTTCAAGTATCGGGATGATAAGGCCGCAAGCCGTTAACATGGCCACGGTTGCCGACCCTTGGATCACGCGCACCGAAGCCGACAAAATAAATGCCAGTATCACAATCGGTAATCCCGAACCTGCCAGCATATTCCCTAACGCATCGCCGACACCCGAATCAATCAGTACTTGCTTGAACACTCCGCCAGCACCGGTGACGAGAATAATGACCCCCGCAGGTTGGAGCGCACTGCTACAGATTTCCATGATGCGGTCATTGGGAATGTTACGTCTCACGCCCAGCACATAAAATGCGATTAAACAGGCAAGCAGAATGGCGGTGAAAGGGTGACCTATCAAGGCGAGCCAATTATGCAGATCGGATTTTTCATCAATAAAGCGCGACACCACCGTCTTCAAACCGATAAGCAGCAGTGGAAAAATCACAATACTGATTGATAACGCGAATGAGGGGATAGGTCCGCCTTCTCGTTCGCCTTTCTCTTGCTGTTCGTGGGCTGGTAGCTCAACATGGACTTTTTGCGAGATGAGACTGGCAAAGAGTGGGCCGCCAAGAATCATCGCAGGAATGGATGCCAATAGACCAAAAACTATCATGTAGCCAAAGTCGGCATTGAGCTGGGAAGCGACCAAAATAGGCCCTGGTGCGGGGATAAGAAACGCCTGACAGGTGGCAATACCCGCGAGCAACGAAATACCAATTTTAACCACGCTGCCACCCCCTTTACGAACCACGGCAAAGGCGATGCCAATCAGCAGCACCACAGCAACGTCGAAGAAGAGGGGTAGCGCACAGATAAAGCCAGTAAAGGTCATCGCCCAGTGGGCTTTGTCGTTACCAAATTTATTCAGCAGTGTATGGGCTATCTGATCTAGTGCACCAGTCTCTTCCATGACCCGACCAAACATCGCCCCCAAAGCGACCACTACCGCAACAAAGCCCAGTGTTCCCCCCATACCTTGTTGAATAGTATTGGTGATATCGGCTGGGTTCATGCCAGAGAAAAGGCCGGCAATGATCGACACCAGTATCAGTGATACCACCGCATGTAATCTCACTTTCATCACTAAGAACAGTAGCAGGGCGATTGAACCCAGCGCTGTCAGAATCAATGACATATCAGACATAAGAGGACTTTTCCTTGTTAGTTAAGTTGTCCACATTTTTGTAGGTTACCGGTAACATGTTACCCGTAATATGGTAGAGTGGGAAGTGACTAAATTCGAGAATGGGCTTGAGGTTAACAAAGTGACTGAGAGAAAAAAAGGCAATAGCTATGTGTTCATGGGCGTCTCTAGTTGTGGCAAATCTTCGATAGGTGCCGCGGTTGCAAACGCGTTAGAGACGAAATTTATTGATGGTGATGATCTGCATCCTAGAGCCAATATCATCAAGATGAAATCTGGCTCACCGCTCAATGACAGCGATCGGGCACCTTGGCTTGAGCGCATCAACGATGCTGTGTATAGCATTGAACAAAAAGGTGAACAGGGGGTGATTGTCTGCTCTGCGCTACGTCGCCAGTATCGTGACTTGATCCGTCAGAACAACAGTAAGCTGGTGTTTATTCATCTGTACGGAGATTTTGAATTAGTCAAAGAGCGCATGTTTGCCAGAAAAGCCCACTTCATGCCGATTGAACTACTCAAGAGTCAGTTCGACACGCTGGAAATGCCCGCCACCGATGAAGCTGATGTTATCCAAGTGAGCATAGACGGTACTTTTGAAGAGGTGGTACAGCGCTGTATCAATGCGATAAATGGCGAAGCCTAGGCAGGCTCTTAACGCGAGGCTTGGCTGCTTTATCAATCTGTTGCAGATTAGTCTTTAACGCGAAGGGGAGCTGAACGACAGTCGTCGGGATTTAAAGTACCGCTGAAGCTCGTAGCAAACGTGGATCTGGCAGTTCTTTATTGAAAAAAGCCACTCCAGAAACTGACTTGGAGTGGCGTAGAGATAATGGTAAGCCTGCGGTACCATCCAATGAGTGTTACGGCGAGCGTTGTAGACGGAACGTGCGCCGCACCTCAGCCTCAAATAAGCCCACGCATATGAGCGATGACGCGAGCTGCCTGTCCTGCAAAACATGGTTTAATTCAACATGTGACTAAAACAGCCACTTAAGACTGTTATTCAAAACAGTCCTGCTATATACGACCAAGGAATGTCAAAGTCGAATAAGCGCTGTCGTCACCTTGGCTAGATTTCCTTAAGCTTTAAAAGAAGTAGTTAATCCCGACTGCGAAGCTGTTGTCTTCCTGCGCTTCAAGCGCGGCATCATCCATATCACTGAAATCTAACTTCATTTCAGCAAACATCACAGTATCCTTGCTATAGCGATAGTGCAGACCCAGCATGGCAAATTGGCGGGTCCAATTACCTTGAATAGGCGTAGTTGCATCTGTGTCTAAATCTAAATAACTGAGCACGAGCATAGGCACAAAACCGTTGTCGAATTGATAGGCCGTCATCAACTCTGCACCAGTGGCGTCGTAGAGATCGCCGTTGACCAGTTCATTGCTTTTGCTTTGATGAGCATTAAAACCCACATAGAGACCGCTGGCTTCGCGTCCTTCGGCATAGTGATAGTAGTCACCGTACATGGCACCAATGCCAATAATTTCATTGGTTTCGTCGACTTGAGTATTGCCTAAGTGGCCTTCAAAATCACCGCGGTTAAAGCCTGCGAGCAGCTTGAATTTTTCGGTTGCTGAATAGATGATACTGGCACCGTAACTGCTGTCGAAACTCAGCTCAGAGTTACTCATTTCGCTGCCGTCATCATTTTTTAAGCTGACATCGCCATTGGTTTTGGCGGCATATTGCAGGGCAATTTGCACTGGGCCGACACTATTGCGGTAAATAAAGGCGGAGTCGGCACGGCCAGTACCTGTGAGGCCGCCATCGCCAAAGGTGTAAGCGCCAACGCTGTAACCTGCGAAAACGTTAGGTAAATCTGTGGTGCCGGCGACATCGTAATAGGCGCCCCATTGTTTACCAAAGCTCAAACTCCCCCAGACATCGTGGGACATGCCGACATAACCTAAGCGGTTATAGAGAAAATCATCGGTCTTTTCGGCGGCGAGTTTGCCTCCTTGCATCACTAGACCATCGTCGCTGGAGACCATATTGATCCCCCACTCCGTGGTAGCAAAGGCGGTCCAGCCATTTCTTTCGCTGCGCTCGAAACTAAATCTGAGGCGCGAAGAATCGTCAATAACTGAGGTGTCGTGGCTGTCATTCAGGGCTGCGAACCCTAGCCAACCGGTTAAATCTAATGTGTTTTTTTGATCTTTATAAAGCTCAACCGCCTGACTGCTGGTGGCTGTTAATAGCATAGGTAACACTAAAGCAAGACAAGTCTTATTCATAAATCCCCCGATAATGAGCAAGTATTCTTCAGGGGACCATAGGCTTAGCCTATGATCCCTGAGTAACTGTTCTTTTAGATGCTGTTGTTAATCGTTTTGATAGTGCGTTAGCCGGATTTAGGCTGGACGTGTATCGTTAACCGTTGCTTTGTTGGAAATCACACCGAAGATAGTCCAACCGAAGAAGGTGGCCATGGCGCCAAGCATTACTGCGGTTTCGCCTGAGCTATACAGGGCATAGAAGCTATATAAAGCACCGATCACGGCAATTACGTTAGCAATACGGGCCTTATGGGCAGGCACTTTAAGTTGTTTTTGCATTACCCCAAGGGCTGCCATCGACAGTATGTAAGGCACAATATTGGTGACAACGGCGAGGTTCACTAAGGCTTCGAATTGCTTACTTAGCGATGGACTAATAGTCATTAATGAAAGGACGGTTTGGATAGAAACAATAATTGTCATGCCCCAAATTGGCGCATCGGCTTTGCTGACTTTAGAGAAGATTTTAGGGAAGAATCCTTCATCGGCAGAGGCTTTAAACACTTGGGCAATAGTGAACTGCCAACCTAAAAGTGAGCCAGTACAAGAGATAATGGCACAGGCCATCACGATTTTACCGACCACAGGATTAAACATTTGCGCGAAGGCTAAACCGAAGGGCGCATTCGACATGGCAAGTTCAGCGTTTGGTACGATACCTGCAATCACGTTAGTAGAGACGATATAAATCACCGCCGCACCTAAGGTACCGCCCATCACAGCGATAGGGACGTTTTTCTCTGGATTATCGACGGCTTCTGAGTTGGCGCAGGCCGATTCTAAACCGAGGAATGCCCATAAAGTCATCGCGATAGAACCGCCTAACGCTTTGAAGAATGGCATATCATGCGGGTTCCATGCGCCTTTGTAGAGGTCGATGTCGAACCAGAACCAACCAATTAACGACACGCCAATCACGGGCAGAATGATCCCCCATACCGTCACGCTACTCACACGGCCCGTGATGCGAGCACCGCCAAAGTTGGCAACGGTTGCTAGCCAAAGTACGCCAATGGTCGCAAGACAAATTGCCATAGGGCTTAAGTTGACTTCGAGCAATACGGCGGCATAACCCACAGCCGAGATCGCAATCGCGACGTTGGCGATGAGCAGCGAGACGGCATAGGTATAGTTGGCCATAAAGTTGCCTGAGCGGCCGAAAGCATATTCAGCATAACCGCCCATACCGCCGGATTTCTTACTGAACATACCGCACTTGGCAAAAGCAAACGCGAGGGCTGTAGAACCCGCCGCTGTGACTAGCCAAGATAAAATTGAAATGGTACCGACTTGAGCGAGTTGGGTTGGCAGCATAATAATGCCTGAGCCCATCATGTTGACTATGGTGATAATCGTTAATTGGATTACACCAATTTTATTTGCTGATTTACTCATATTAATAACCTAATTTAGGTGACTTATTATAGGAGGTTTGAAATTGACTGCAGAGCGGGGTTAATTAACTCTGCAGTCAGTTTTCATTATTTATTTAATACATATCCCATAGCTTGAATTTTGCCGTCTGCGGTATTTTCAAGATAAACACCTTGCAGTTCTGGCGAGAATCCAGGTAATAGGTTGATACCTTCTTCGAGAGCGAGGAAATAACGTTGCACCGAACCGCCCCAAATTTCACCCGGTACCATACACAGCACACCTGGTGGATAAGGAAGCGCGCCTTCTGCGGCAATTCTTCCCTCAATTTGCGACAGCGGAACGAGTTCGACTTTGCCACGAATAAATTCTAGATTTGCTTCCTGTGGGTCCATCACTTTGGTTGGGAAATGCGCTTTACGGAACATTTCTTTCTGCAGTTGTTTTACGTCATGACTGACATAAAGATTGTGCATTTCTTGGCAAAGTTGGCGGATGGTATAGTCTTGATAACGTACTTTATTCGCGTTGTAGACGTTAGGTAATACTTCAGATAAAGGCGCATCTTCATCGACTAATTTCTCGAAACGAGATATTTGCGAGACCAGATGTTGCATCTTGGCCATATCTTCTGCAGGTGTCATCAGGAATAAAATTGAATTCAAGTCGCACTTCTCAGGAATAATATTATTTTCCCGTAAGAAGTTAGCCAGAATAGTTGCTGGAATACCGAATTCGGTATATTTACCGGTTTCTGCATCTATACCGGGTGTCGTTAATAGGAATTTACAAGGGTCAACAAAGTATTGGCCTTTTTCATAACCTTCGAAGGAGTGCCATTTCTGACCGGGTTCGAATTCGAAGAAACGTAAGTCATCGGCCATTTGTTCGGTTTCATAGTCTTGCCATAGACGGCCGTCGATCATTGTTGGCACGAATGGTTTGATATATTTACACTTTTTGAGCAATAGCTTACGTGCTTCAATACCCGCTTTTACCGCTTCACGCCACAGATAACGACCACTCGCGCCTTCGTGCATTTTCGCGTTCACATCTAGCGCCGCAAATAATGGATAGAAGGGGCTAGTAGAGGCATGCATCATAAAAGCGTTGTTGAAGCGTTTATGGTTACAATATCTATCTTGTCCTTTGATATGCTTGTCTTTTTTATGGATTTGCGATGTTTGCGAGAAACCCGCCTGTTGTTTATGCACCGACTGAGTCACGATAATACCGGGATCTTCGGCGGTCAGTTCGAGCAAGAGTGGCGAGCAGTCATTCATCATAGGGATGAACTGTTCATAACCGACCCAAGCCGAGTCGAATAAGACATAGTCACAAAGATGGCCAATACGATCAATAACTTGTCGAGCATTGTAGATAGTGCCGTCATAGGTTCCGAGTTGGATAATCGCTAAACGGAAGGGGCGTTTTTCATCGGCTCTTTCTGGGGCGACTTCGCGAATTTGCTCTCTTAAATAGGATTCTTGGAAGCAATGGGCATCGATGCCGCCAATAAATCCGAAGGGGTTACGCGCGGTTTCTAAATAAATCGGCGTGGCACCTGCTTGAATTAACGCGCCATGGTGGTTTGATTTGTGGTTATTGCGGTCGAATAAAACGAGATCGCCCTTAGCTAATAGCGCATTAGTCGCCACTTTATTTGAGGATGAAGTGCCGTTAAGTACAAAATAGGTTTTATCGGCATTAAAGACTTTGGCTGCGTATTTTTGTGCATCGAGTGGTGCGCCTTCATGGATCAGTAAATCACCCAATTTGACATCGGCATTACACATGTCGGCGCGGAAAATCGTTTCGCCAAAAAAGTCGAAGAATTGACGGCCCACAGGATGCTTACGGAAGAATTGTCCGCCCTGATGACCCGGGCAAGCAAAGGTGGAATTACCCATTTCAACGTACTTTTTCAAGGTGCCGAAGAAAGGCGGTAATAGTGCTTGTTCATATTTATTGACTGCCGTTTCAACCTGTTTTCCGTAGAAGTCAGTATTATCGCCGCACAGTTCAAATACCCCAGTAATCGATGAGCAAACATCGTCCGGGAAAGTTTCTTCACAGCAAACTGAAACGAATATCGGTAGTTTCAATCCGGTGTTTTTAATCTTTTCAACAATACCATTTCTAACATCATCAACAGAGACTACAGCCGCGCCCACATCACAAAAGTCAGTGGTTAGTACATTGACGACTTCTCTGTCGATATCGAAACAAGATCTAACAGATAAGCTAGCGGCTACTTTTAATGATTTCATAGTTAATTTCCCTTTTACTTTTTAAAAAATAGATACAAGTGTGCCTATACCTAATTAAAAACATTAATGGCATGAAAATTAGATATAGCTATTCCGTGTGCAAATTAGATGTGGTTATGCCAATGTCGCGAAATAAATAAACTAAAATATATTTATTTGACGTGCAAATAGCTTAGCCGCAGTAAAACTGCACTGATAAAAGAATGCTTTGATAGTGACGCAAGTTAATAAACCAAAAAAAAGACAGTACATTAAGTGTTTGCAAAAATTAGAGCAATAGCACTTTAGACCTGTTTATTGGCCTACAACCTGCGCTGAGATTAGCGGAGGAAGATAAAGGAATGATCGAAATAGTCACGTTGACTAGGCATCATGATATGCCGCGTGCGCCGGATATGCGCCATTATTTTAGATTTCCTCTTCATATACGACTCCATTATGACTTAGAGAAAACAGTTAGGTTTTATTACGGAGTGAAGTTTATATGTGAGTTATAAATAAAATCATGACCTATGTCTTACTTTTTAATAATTGGTACTTAAATTTAACTTGTTTTATCAATATTAAATTGAGTCAATCATACTTAAGTATCTTTATCTAAATTATGAAAGTAAATATTGTCAGTGTTATTTAAATAATATTTTTTGCATAAAATTTCTTATTGCTTTTTTCTAATCTTAATTAACATGCTGTGGTAATAAGTATCTCGATTTATACCGCATGCCACTCTTGCATGATTATGCATAAATTCTCTTTACAAAATCACCTTAATGCTAAAAAATTGCAAAAATGACAGTTTTTTTCTCACATTTGAGCATTTCGGGCAGAAAGTTGCCGTTTTAGGGCAGATGTTATCTTTTAGGTTGACGTAAATTAGTCTGGTCGAAACATTAATGGGAGATAGACATGAATAAATGGTGGCTAGGTGCAAGTTTAGTGTTGGGCTTATTTGGACAGGCGCATGCTATGTCGTTAACGAGCAAAGATATGAGCGAGGGCAATAAACTCACATCACAATTAGTATTTAATGGATTTGGTTGCCAAGGTGAAAACATTTCGCCGCAACTAACTTGGACTGACATACCTGTGGGGACGAAAGTGTTTGCGGTGACGGCCTATGATCCTGATGCGCCAACGGGCAGCGGTTGGTGGCACTGGGCGGTATATAACTTACCCGCAGCGCAAACATCATTGACGCAGGGCGCGGGTTCGCATGCCGATGCACTGCCCAAAGGCGCTATTGCCTTGAAGAACGACTTTGGCACCACCGACTTTGGTGGCGCTTGTCCGCCCGAAGGTCATGGTGTACACAGGTATGAATTCACTGTGTGGGCATTGCCCAGTGCATTAGATCTGCCAAAGGACGCTAGCCCTGCATTATTAGGCTTTATGCTCAGAGCACAAGCCTTAGGTAGCGCCAAGTTGACTGCGGTATATAACCGATAATCCATTGATAATTAGGCTGGTATCATGATCCGTTTGTTTGAATATGATTCGAAGCAGGCACAATCTTTATCTCAAGTACCTGTGCACCAGCCATCGATTATTCGGGTTATCCATGGGGAAAAGTCTTTACTCTGGCAAGATGAATCCGTTTTGGTAGGCCAAGGTCAGTTACTGTTAATTCCTGCGGGTTCGCATATTAGCTTTGTGAATCGACCTTTTCTTGGGCGCTATCGGGCAGTGCAGTTATTGCTTCCCCACGATTTACCCCAAGGCATTTTATTGAGCAGGGCCGATTGGCGCGATCCTATGCCAGTCCAAAACGTATCGCGCGCGGTGGACTTAGCTTGGAATGCATTATTACAAAGTTTGAGCTTGTCGCTGGCTGATTCTGTTCAACTGCATTATCTGGCTGCGTTACTGCTCAGTTTGCCCGATAAACGTTGTGTGAACTGGTTATATGGCCACACGCAACGTAGCGTGACTCAAGCGGCCTTAGCTTTAATGGGTGTGAGTCCGGCTGCGTCATGGCAACAGGAGGAGATTGCCGACAAGTTACACATGAGCACGGCCAGCCTTAGGCGTAAATTGGCATTAGAAGACACCAGTTTCAGGCAGTTATTAGTCGAAGTCCGGCTGAGTCATGGTTTGGCCATGTTGCAAAACTCGGGCGAGCCATTACTACAAGTGGCTTTGGCCTGTGGTTATCAATCGGCGGAAAAGTTTTCCTTACGTTTTAAGCTGCAATTTGGCCTGACTCCTGCGGCTTATCGTCGTACCCTGTGAGGAGGAATGAATTGATACTCAAACAATCTCAAGCTGCAGGAGCGATATGATGGCGGATGAGCAATTTACCGACAGCGGATTTTGGAACAAGGTTAAACTTTTTAGCCGTCAGGCGGGCAGGGAAGTGATCGAGCGTGCCCTGTGGCTTTATTATGCGGCGCAGCAGCCAAATACCCCTAAGTGGGCCAAGTCTGTCATCTTCGGCGCCTTGGCGTATTTTATTTCCCCTTTAGATGCGATTCCCGATCTCACGCCTTTAGTGGGCTTTACCGACGATTTAGGGGCGCTTGCCGCTGCCTTGACTATGGTGACCTTATATATCGATGACGAAGTCAAATCCCTCGCGGCGGATAAACTGGCACTCTGGTTTGGCGATAAACCGACGGAACCTAAGGCTTAACCCTAATGTGCTCGCCAAGGCCTAAGTGATGCTAAATTGCGCTAAAAATATGATTTTATTAGGAGTCCTTGATTTGGTTTTACCTTAGCTTTTTTAAGGGAAAAATATTTTTTTGCAAACGTTTCACTATTGCTTGATTGCGCTATATGCTAGCGCTGTTTTGTAAACCCCTTGTGTTTGTTTAGGCAGATAAATGAAAAATATTATGGTAGTGATCCTATGGCTTTTAGGTGTCTCTGCCGCTACCCCCGCGTTTGCCGATGAAGCCTCTCCGGAACAACTCGCCCGTCTTTACCTCGATTTTATGGCGCAGAATAGTCGCCAGAGCGAAGCTCTGTGGCCGGGTTTTCGCCTCGAAGATAAAGTGCACCTCTTTAGTTATGGCGGCAACGTTTGGCTACGTCAGCCTGGCGGTGAAATCATCCAAGATAACAGCGTCTTAGAGTCGGTTAACCTACAGTCTGGCTTGTCGATTAATTTCGGCTTCCCGCAATATCAAGGTCAACCTGGGGTGTTAATCCAACTCGAATCGCCAAACATCCAATTTAGCGCTGACACTAAGCCCACGGATTTAGCCTTTTTAATCTGGGCCAGTAATGGTCTGCATGAAGCTTTCCACTTTTATGCACAATCCGAATGGCGCGTGTTAGAAGAGGGGAGGCGTTACGAGGGCGAAGTGTTCCCGCTCAGCCTCGATGCCCGCTATTACCGTTTACAGTTGTTTGATGCCTTAATGGCGGCGCTGGCACAACCCGAGCAGCAGTCATTACACTTGAGCCATGCGGCCTATTGGTTGCAGCAATGGCGTCAAATTGCGCCAAACGAGGATAGAGTCGGTTACATCAACGACCTCGTCGAAGGCAGCGCTAAGTATGTGGAATTGGCCGCTGGCGCACGTATCTTAAGCCAAAATCAAACCTTACTCGGTTATCAGCAAATACTGACCCAATATGTGCACGACTATTACCAGCAGAGGAAAATGTTGGGTGGTTGGACGGCGGAGGCGGAAAATATCGGCGCCTTGGCGGGTATATTGTTGGATAGCACTCAAGAGCCTTATGTGTGGAAAGAGTCTGTCATGTCGGGCATGTTACCGCTAGATTTACTGTTAAATCGCGTGAAACCAGTGCCGCCGGTGGAAAGAAAAGACAATAAACAGAAGAAGCCGTTACAGCAAATGCTAGCGTATTATCCTGCCACTCAAGCGAAATTGTCTCAGCTATTATTGAATGCGCAGGACGTTAGGGTGCCGTTATTGGTTATGCCGAGCGTGAGCGATAGCAGTAGTTTTATTGATGTGGGTGATGTGCGTTCTGGTTTTTATGTTGTGCCGTACCAAGATGAAATGACACAAGCCTACCTAGGGATGAGCGCGCAATTTAGTAACTTGTCAGTGAGTGGCAGTCCATTACTCGATGTTCCTGTACAAAATTATTGTGAGGGCATTGAGGCTGCAACTCTGTTACCTTTGGCATTCCCCTTTCAGCGTGAGGGTCAGTATCTGGTATTCAATGAAGCAGAAGTCCATGGAACTATTAGGGTTTCTGCGAGTGTTGTTGATGGAAGAACCCTCTACTGTGCGATGAATTAATAATGAGAAAAAATCAGCTCGAATTTACCTACATGCGTGGCATTGCGATTATCTTTATCGTGCTTGGCCACAGTATTTACAACTCTGGAGAAGGTTTCCCGCTGTTATTGGAAAACCTATTACGCGGTGGCACGGCTTTGTTTGTGTTTATCTCAGGGTATTTTTTCCATCGTATTTTTTATAAGGATTTCGACTACAGCAAGTTTATGAAGAACAAAGTACAGAACGTACTTTATCCTTTTTTAGTCGTCTCTTTGATCGGTTTATTCTGTTTGTGTTTGCGCTGGATTTTTATGGAGCACCAGTCGCTCGATAAACTCTTGCTGAGTGTTTTTTATACGGTACGTAACGGTTATATCCTGTATCCGCATTGGTATATTCCATTCATTATGGCGGTATTTTTATTCTCGCCGATATTTTTATGGTTTATCCGTTGCTCACAGCAGATGCGCTGGACGCTATTTGTACTGAGTTGTGTGGTGGCTATTCTGCTGCATAGGCCCATAGGTAACGTCAATTTCATCCACTCAGTGGTGTATTTTATGCCTTTCTATTTGATTGGTATTTTATATTCACAAGATGAACATATTGTGACGCGCTTTGGTTCTATCTTTACTGCCCTCGCGATGATTTTTTTAGTGGTGAGCTTAGTCGAGCAAACTTACATAGTGCAGCATATTGGTAACTACCATAAGGCTCCGTTTGAATATAACGGCATCGATTGGCAGTTTATTCAAAAACTCTGTTTATGTGTGTTAGTGCTGAACTTTTGCGAATGGTTGTCGGGGCGCAGTCGATTGCCTTGGTTAGTGGAAGTGGCTGAGATGAGTTTTGCGATTTTCTTTATTCATCCGCTGTTCGACATGATGTTTAACGCCACCGCGACCTTAATGCGTTACCGTTTACCGCCGGGATCTTGGGTCACTAGCGTGCTCTTCTCTGCGGGGATTTTTATCTTCCTGATGGTGGGAAGTATTATCACGGCTCGCTTTATCAAGAAGCGTCTCGGTAACCGTTCACGTACTTACATCGGCTGGTAATCACTTGGCTTATCATCACTAACACTAGGTGAAATTCAGTTTGAATTTATTTCCTAGTGTTAGGGTGTTTTTCATCTAAAAAATGGAGAACAAGATGAAGTCCAGAATTGCCCTACAGAGTCTCGCGCTCGCCAGTTTGTCTTCGATTGCCTTACCATCCATAGCGGCTCAAGCAGAGCCCTTATTCACTGAAACGCAGCATACTTTCTTCGCGCAAATCGCCGTCCATTGCGGCCAAGCCTTTGCGGGCAAAGTAGTTTCGGGTGACACTGCGGACTCGGCCTTTAGCGGTAAGTCTTTAGTTATGCACGTGCGCGAATGCAGCGACACTGAGCTTAAGATCCCGTTCCATGTGGGTGATGACCATTCACGTACTTGGGTGCTAACTAAAACGCAGCAAGGGCTTAAGTTGAAACACGACCATCGCCATCAAGATGGCAGCGAAGATGCTGTGACTATGTATGGCGGCGATACCATGAATGACGGGACAGTGCTGAAACAGTCGTTTCCCATTGATAGGGAATCTATCGATAATTTCGTTAAGAATGGGCTAACCCAGTCGATCACGAATGTGTGGCACATGGAAATCACCCCAACGACGTTTAGCTATCAACTTACGCGCGAAAACCGCGATTTCAAAGTCGATTTTGATCTCACTCAACCCGTCGCATTACCGCCAAAACCTTGGGGGCATGAGTAGTGTCGCGCGCACTTTTGAACCATAGGTTAGAGCATATCTAACAAAACGGCGAGCACTGAGGCTCGCCGTTTGATTTAACCGTTTAATGACTCGCATTAGTTAGCTTTAGGTTCGAAGCTAAAGGCTTGACCCGCAAGTGCTGCTTCAAACATCAAGCCGCCTTTTGCTGCGGTAAATACCGCCATACCGTTAATGTAAGAGCCGCTTGCTGAGCGATTACCACCCGATTGGCCTGCGCCTGCTGAGTTGCCCGTGGTTCCCGCTTGAGCACTTGCACCCATGTTGATGGCAACCGCCGAGGCTTGGGCATCAAACTCGAAACTGCCGCTTGTGAAGGCTTCATAGGCTTTAGCATCTTTAAAGAAGATGATCTCGCTGTAGGCTTGTCCACCTAATTGAAAACCGATGGATAATTGAGTCAGGCTCGAATCACCCATATAAACACCGCCTTGATAGACTCGGCCCTTGCCATAGGCTGCGCCAATGCCTATGCCGCCTTTACCCACAGTCGGGAATAACGCATAGCCATAGGCTGTGTCGAAAAACTTACTGGTTTCTTTCGCTTTTTGGAAATTGGCTACCGCCTGATCATAGCTTTCATCCGCATGTGCAGTGGGCGCTGCAAATAGGCTCACGATAAGGCATGTCGATGCCGCAATGGCAGTTAAAAATGATTTCATGGTAACGCCTCTTCAAGTCTTCGGTTGCTCCAGACTAGCCTTTATCGACACAAATGACAGCCAAAAGTGACATATGTGTCAGCTTAGGTTCAGTGTTCGGCTTAATGCTTGGAGTGATATTGGTGGTGATGATTGGAGTATGGTTTCGCTAATTAGTTCTTAGGTGCTGAAGAAGCTTGGGGATTTTCTGCGTCGTCCTGCTGAATTTGATGCAAGAATTCATACTCCTCAGGAGTGAGCACATTTTCAATCGCGATTGGGCGTGGTTGTGATAGGGGTTTTGCCATGCGACCTTTTAGATAGGCAGAGCGGGTGATTTGTTTCAGGCCGTATACGGCCAACATATACATGCTCAGCAGTAAGGTGAGTCTAGGTAACGCATGGGAGAGCAATGACAAGTTATCGCCTAGATAGAAGGGTAAAATCACCACAAATACGCGGATCAACCAGTTCAACAACATGGCCAAGGTCAAACCTATCAGCCAACGAAATCGAATGGTACCGAGCGCCTCTTGGGTGAGTGTGACATCAGTTTGATTGCGTTTATGCCGACGAAACAGTACCCACAACGCGACAAAGTAACAACAGGTTTGTACTGATAGCAGTGCGGGCAGTATGGCGCCCCATTGGCTAATGCTAATTTCCTTCAGCATTTGGGTTAAAGGCTGCCATTCTCCATTGGGATAAGCGGTCAATCTTAGGCCGATATCTAGAATGGCGAAAACTAAGGTAAAAGCCGACGGCCAGTAATGTTTTGAAAATCCTAGCGGTTTATGGGTCGGAACTAAACTGCGTTTGCAATAGAGATAGAGCAAAGGCATAAGCAAAAAATAGATGGGGTTTATCAGGTTGAATAGAATATGGATCGGAATTGGACTGTTATCGCGATTCAACAAACCCGTTAAGAAGTATAGAGCGATGAGACTTAAGAAAGCGGCGAGGAGTTTTTGGTTACTGTCGGGGTGATAAAAGTAGCGAATATAAATAGCTAACGCGAGGCAATGTACGCCTCCAAATAACGACAACCACCAGTAAGCTTGAGCGAAAAAAGTATTAAAATCGTTCATATGCGATACCTCGAGCCCTGTTATATCAGGGAAATCGGCTCGGTAAAAGTATCGCCGTTAGTTTTTCTGCTGGTTGGCTATGCGCCGATGACGATTTGAAGCCGCCTCTGGCACAACGCTGGGAACGGGAACGCGTTCTGCGAGTAAGTGTTTGATTGCACGAATGGGATGCGGTAACAGCATCCTAGGACCGGAGAAGATCATGATCTCTTTGACGATTTGTTTCTGCGCGGGTTTGTAACAATGCACTGGGCATTTATTACAGGTAGGTTTGCTTTGTCCGTAGGGGCAGCGATCTAGGCGCGTCGCGGCATAATCCAATAGCTCGATGCAATCTACACATAGACCTGTTGAATCTTGGCCTTGGTGTTTCGCTTTGCAATAAATCGCCACCATTGCGGCAATGGTCTGGTGTTCGTACAGGAGTTTGCCCGTAAGTAGTGTGGCTGTGCCCATTGGAATACCTTAGCTTGTTACTCGGATATCCCATCATAGGCAGTGAAATTGGCGCTGACAAAACGAAAGCGCCAATTTATGAAGGTGCGCACAAAATAGGGCTTTAAATAATTCTTCATCCTCAATGTCGCACTTACAAGTCAACCTTAGATATGCATCACTTTGTCGGCAACTAATGTCCAGCGGGTTAAATCTTGCAGCGTACCTATGTGCGCGCCTTCGATGATCATTTCCGCCGTGACGCCTCGCGCTTGAGCGCAGGTCTTACAAAGCAGAATCGGCACTTGCTGCGCTGAGAGGATCTCGAACATCTGTTGTAGGTTATAGCTTAAGTCGGGTGTGGTTTGATTTTTGAGCGCGCCAAACACGGCATCTGACATGAGAAAGAGTTTGAGATCGACCACTTGCTCGTCCTGATCCTTCAGTGCTAATGCGATGCGTAGGCTGTTAAATAGCTTTTCTGTCCCGTAGGGGCTAGCGTGGGCCACGATAAGAATACTTTGCATCAGGTTTTCCTTATATTTGTCGTAAACTGGGCGATTGGGGTGATAAGGCAATACGGTTGCGTCAGTCTAGCGCAATTGGCTATAACTATTTGAGCGCAAGATCGTATAAAAAGGCATAAATACTTGATTTTCACCGACACAATGGACTTTAATAGCGGTTAATCTCTGCTCAATTTTTAGCTAGACTCGGTTGCCATGGACACTGTCCTAATGGACGTTGGCAAACCCATTGACACGGCTTCTGATGAGAAGCGGCCATCAAAGGTGAACAAGAATGAAGATCTTAGTCGTATTTATACTGATTGCTGTCGGGGTGTTTTTATTCCTTCGCGCGCAGCGATTAGCGAAAGAAGAACAAGAGGCGATGAAACCTAAATCGACCACGGTAAAACCTGTTGTTCCTACCGAAGAATTACCAATTTCCTCCGCTGCTGAACCCGAGCCTGTAGAGCCTGAACCAGTTGAGTTGGTAGAGGACACTCGCGTGGTGGAAGTTGAGCCTGTCATCGAAGTGGAAGCGGAATTAATGCCCCGTGAGACTGACGACCCTGCGAACATTTCGGTGGCGCTAGACACAGATATCATCGAAGTCGATATTCCTGCGGCCCATAATGAAGAGTCGGTGATCATTTTAGGCACCACGCCAACAGATGAACAAGCTGACGTTAAGACTGAAGCAGAGCCAGCATCGAGCACGCGTTCAGAGGTCGGTGCGCCAGGGGCTTGGGCGAATGTAACCTTAGTTCGGGCCTTTGAAGAATATCAAGGGGCAACGTCAGCCAGTGCTCGCTATACCGCGCTGCAAAATATGGTCGCAGAGTGCTACAAGCAGCGTAAATCGGCGGATTATCTCAACTATGGCGCTCAGTTAGCTGAAGAGTATGTCGCACTGTTCAAAGCAGCTAGCGCCGAGCAAGGCAAAGATACTGAGCTTAAGTCTTCCGGTTTCTTGCATTTAGCCACCTTACTAAATGATACCCAAGCCTTCGATGCCGCCATTGTCATTTGTCGTAAAGCATTAGAGCTTGGGCTGAGCGATGGCACTGTCACTGGCTTTGAGGGCCGGATCAATCGGATTGAGAAAGCACAGGCTAAAGCAACTACGGCTTAACACTTTGGTTGGGAGCGCTTAGCGGGTAAACCCTTAAACGAAAAGCGGTTATTTCCCTCGTCTAAGCAGTGTAGAATCCCTGCTAACTGAATGCGCAAAAGGCGAACTAAGGTTCGCTTTTTTTATGGGCTTGATAGGGGAAAAATGAAACTAAGCTATGCCTTACCGAATGTCTTATTCGGGCTTGGATTATTGCTACTCAGTGGCTGTACTAAAACCCCAGAATGGACCCTATTTTATTATCCCGATGTGAGTGCCATTCCGGTGACGCCTTTGCAGGCCGAGGATATTAATGGCTACTACGACACCCTAGCGCAATGCCAGAGCAAGGCCCACGGCATGCAGCGTCTAAGCAGCTCTGGCGTGAGTGGCTTTGGCCTTGGGGTGTATCAATGTGGGCACCTATGTGAGTTCGACGATAAGTCGGTGCTGGTTTGCAAGACCATGAGCCAATAGGTGGACAAGATGAAGTTTAAACAGGATTTTTTTACACAGTTACCTGAGTTTTACTCGCAAGTGTACCCGCAAGGGATAACTAAGCCCGAGTGGCTAGCATGGAGTGATGACGCCGCCCAATTGATTGGCTTGAGCCAACCCACAGATGAGCTGTTATTGGGCTTGTCTGGCAATGCCGCCGTCGATGGCGCAACTTATTATGCTCAAGTGTATAGCGGCCACCAATTTGGCGGTTACACGCCGCGCTTAGGAGATGGACGCTCGATCATTTTAGGTGAAGCGATTGGCCCAAATGGCGCATGGGATGTTGCCCTTAAAGGCGGCGGTCCGACGCCTTATTCGCGCCGTGGTGATGGTCGAGCTGTGATGCGCTCTGCCGTGCGTGAGTTTTTAGTCTCTGAGGCGTTGCATCATTTGCACGTGCCGACGACCCGTGCCTTGGCGGTGATTGGCTCTGACCTACCCGTATGGCGCGAGAGCCAAGAAACCGCAGCCATTACCGTGCGTTTAGCCCGTAGCCATATTCGTTTCGGCCATTTCGAGTTTTTCTGCCACAGTGAACGCGGCCGTGCCGATAAACTGATCCAATTACTCAACTTCACTATTACTCAGCATTATCCCCATTTGAGTTGTGATGCCGCAGGCTATAAAGCGTGGTTTTTACAGGTAGTGCAAGATACCGCTAAGATGATTGCCCACTGGCAGGCGGTCGGTTTTGCCCATGGTGTGATGAACACTGACAATATGTCGATTCTGGGTGACAGTTTTGACTTCGGTCCCTTTGCGTTCCTCGATACATTCCAAGAGGATTTTATCTGCAATCATTCGGATCCCGAAGGTCGCTATGCCTTTGGTCAGCAGCTGGGTGTCGGTTTGTGGAACTTGCAACGCTTAGCGCAGGCGCTTACTCCTGTGATCCCATCCGATGACTTAATTGCCATTCTTAATCAATACCAAGAGGCGCTAGTGCAGCCTTATTTGCGCTTGATGCGGGCAAAACTAGGTCTTTCAGTAGTTGATGTCTCGTCGGTAGAGCAGGACAAACAGGATCTCGACCTCATAGGTAGATTCACTGTGCTGATGGAGAAAAATCAGCTTGATTACACTCAGACTTGGCGTCAATTAGGTAAGTTAGATCCGACCAGCAAACACAGTGCGCTGCGGGATGACTTTATCGATGTCAGCCAGTTTGATACTTGGTATCAAGCCTACCAACAGCGATTGGGCACAGTGGCGGATATCCCCGCGTGGCAAACTGAGCGCAATAGTGTGAATCCCAAATATATTTTGCGTAACTATTTAGCCCAAGAGGCGATAATCGCGGTGGAAGAGGGTAATCTTGCGCCGCTGCATTTGCTGCAAAAAATCTTAACTCAGCCCTTTGCCGAACACGCAGAACATGAAGACTTGGCCAAGCGTCCACCGGACTGGGGCCAAGGTTTGATCATGTCATGTAGTAGTTGATTGGATAACAAGCATGAAATTACCATGCACGCATCTAAAAGCCATTAGCTTAGATACCATTCGCTTAGATAGAAGCGCCTTAAGTTTAGCGGTCAGTGCGGATATCGATTTTGATCGTTTCGCCGACTTTGCCGAACCCTTAGCCGCGGCGCTCGATTGCACTGTGCGCGAGCGTCAGTGGGGCGCCGACAGGCATCAATGGTTATTAGAATTTGAAGGCAGCCAGTTATGGCTCAATTATGAGTTTTACGGCAACATTTGCTGGCTCTCGACCGAACGAGAAGCCGATTTTGAGGTGCTGGAATACTTAGCCACTTTGCTGCAACCTCACCTAAGAGTGAACTGAATATGAGTCAGAATATGACGCCACCGACCACGAGTTCTAGCGGCGCTGAGTTCCATTTTCAAGCCCTAACGCCGGATTTGATCTTAGATGCGATCGAAAGTTTGGGCGTGTACCCGGAAACAGGCCTGCTTGCGCTGAACAGCTACGAGAACCGCGTCTATCAGTTTCGCAGCGATGAAGGGCTGCGTTATGTGGTGAAGTTCTATCGCCCCGACCGTTGGAGCGACGCGCAGATCCAAGAGGAGCATGATTATGCGCTGGCACTTGCGGCAGAAGATATCCCAATCGCCGTGCCTGTGATCATCGAAGGTCATACGTTACACAAGTACCAAGGCTATCGATTTACCCTGTTTCCTTCCTTGGGGGGGCGCGCCTTTGAAGTCGATAATTTAGAACAGCTGGAATTAGTTGGCCGATTCATCGGTCGTATACATCAGTACGCGGCGCAAACTGTATTTGCTGAACGTGAACTGCTGAATCCGCAGATTCTAGGCGCCGAGCCGCTCGCGTGGTTAAAGCAATCCAATCTGGTACCTAACAGCCTACGCTTGCCGTTTTTTACCGTCGTTGAGCAAGTGTTGGCTAAGGCGAATGCGATTTGGGATCGCCAAGATTTTGCGGCCATTCGTTTGCATGGCGATTTACACCCAGGCAATATTTTGTGGACGCCAGATGGTCCCGGATTCGTCGATTTAGACGATGCTCGCATGGGGCCGGCGATTCAAGATTTATGGATGATGTTAACGGGTGATAGAGCGCAGCAGTTGATGCAGCTTGAAATTCTACTCGAAGCCTATGAAGAGTTTTGTGAGTTTGATACAAGGCAGTTAGCCTTAATTGAACCGCTGCGTGCGCTGCGTATGGTGCACTACAACGCGTGGATTGGTCGTCGCTGGGACGATCCTGCTTTCCCGATGAACTTCCCTTGGTTTGGGGATGAAAAGTATTGGGAACAGCAGATCTTGGCATTTAAGGAGCAACTTTTTGCCCTTGGCGAGCCACCACTGAGCCTAGTGCCTTATTAGTATTGAGCAAAATATGATGTCACAGACGTATCTTGTGACATTAGATTGAACTCTTAAGCTTGAGTTACACTCAAAAAATGGAATATGTTAGTCTCCAGCCAATTTATCAAAAATGATTTAAGGAATTTGCATGAAAAAAGTATTACTTATGGCCGCGGCTTTGTTACTGGCGCCACTGGCTGTATCGGCTGTGGAATACCAAGAAGGTGTGCATTACACAGTGATTAACGATGGCCCAGCAACCGCTAAGCCAGAGATCACCGAGTTTTTCTCTTTCTATTGCCCACACTGCTTTAATTTCTCTAAAACAGTTGTGCCAAAAATTCTCGCCGAAAAGCCAGAAGGCGTAGCGTTTAACCAAGCACACGTTGATTTTATTGGTAAAGAAATGGGCGTTGAAATGTCACGCGCATTCGCAGTTGCGCATCAGTTAAACGTCGATGATAAAATGGATGCGGCGTTATTCTCTGCCATTCATGAGAAAAAAGAACATTTTACTAGCCTTGCTGATATTCGTGCCCTTTTCGTGGCTAACGGTGTCGATGGTAAAACCTTCGATGCGGCGGCAGAATCTTTCATGGTGAAGGCGCAAATGGCTAAAATGAAGCGTGATACTGAAAACGCTAAGCTGACAGGCGTACCTGCTCTTGTCGTTAACGGTAAGTATCGTGTTGAGACTGGTGCGATTAAATCCTACGACGAACTGTTAGATATCGCTTTCTACTTAGCGAAAAAATAGTTTTATGGCGTTATCACATCACTGTCATGCGGGTTTGTGATAATGCTGAATATACTGAGTTTGAAAGGAGCCTGAGGGCTCCTTTTTTATTGCGGTACGGCGCGGACTAGGCGATGTTGAGGTTAGTCGCTTGAACTTATTGAATAAAAGTGAGGCAAAAAATAGGTAAAAAAAACCGTACTTCTTGTAAAAGAAAGTACGGACTTGAGCCAGAGGACTCATTTTTACCCTGAGTAACGCTGTTAATTTAGCAGGGCGTCAAAAAAATGGCAAGTGACATTATTATGGCGCTTTGTTTATTTGGGTTACAGCGTGGCAAATTGATAAGTTAACTAAATCAGATGATTAACTGTTTTTGGCAATAAATTATGAAAAAAAGCACGCTAACGATGAAACTCAAGTGGTAAAGCTTCTGTCAAACAACTGTAATCAATAACAACAAGAATGCTTGTAGGTGGTCATATGAGAGTTTTTCCTGTCTACGCACCTAAGCTTATCGTTAAGCATGCGCGTATTTTTCTCACTGGTGTTATTTGGGTTAAAGACTTAGGACGATTGGAATTTGAGAAGGGACGGTTTTTGCTGCCAAGAAAAAGCCTGCCAAAAGTGAAGCAGGCTATTTTAGAATTGAACGAACTGATCGAAGCGCAGCATCATCAAACAAAGGCTGTTTAGATTTCGCTGTTTAACAAGCCAACAAGGCCAGTCACTTTTTCGTTCCAAGAAGTGAGTTCTTCTTGTAGTTGCTGGTTTTGCGCATTCAATTGTTGATTGTGCTCACTCAGCGTAGACGCTTTTTGCTTCTCTTCTTCAAGCTCCATTTTTAGAAGCTCGATAGTTTCGAGTGCAGCCTGGATTTTGGTTTCCAGTTTGGACAGTAATTCAAGGCTCATCTGGAGAGTCCTATGGTTTCTGGATGGGACTGTGATTCTAGCAGTGCCTAGAACTTAAGGAATAGCGATTCTTGTCGTTTGGTCAAAAAACACCCTATTACTGGGTTCTAAATTAAGTTTTTTTGCATTTGTTATTAACTCGTTAGTATTCTTGGTTTTATTTTTTATCGGAATGGTCCATGTCGCCTAGTCTGCTCGCCATACTCCCACTACTGTTGACCTTAACCTTAGCCCTGTTTTTACGTCGTACACTGGTGGCGTTAGGCGTCGGCATCGTCTCTGGCGCGCTATTGATCGCCCAATTTGACCCACTGCAAACTGGGCGGTATTTGCTTGATATCGGCGTTAAACAATTCTATGCCCAAGGTGCTTGGCAAGCGTGGCACCTCAATGTGCTATTGGCCATGTTGCTGCTAGGCAGCATGACGCAGTTATTAGCACGTGGCGGCGCCGTGGGTCAGTTTGGTGATTGGCTTTATAGCCGTATCCGCACTGAACGTCAGGCGCGTCTGGGCGTCGTTTTCCTTGGTTGGTTAGTGTTTATCGATGGAATTTTCAGTTGCCTTGCCGTCGGCCATGTTTGTCAGCCATTGAGCCAGCGCTATGGTATTCGTCATGAGCAGCTCGCCTATTTGGTCGATTCCAACGCTTCACCTCTGTGTGCGCTATTGCCTTTCTCTAGCTGGGGCCCCTATGTGATGGCTCTGATTGCGGGGATCAGCTTTTTGCCCATGTCGCCGCTGGAAGCCTTCATCGATGTGGCCTTATTTAACTTTTACGCCATAGTGACCTTAGGTTTGTCCGTGCTTATCGCTTGGTATGGCGTGGGTTTTCGCTCTTTTGTCGCCGCTACCGTGGTGGAATCTTCTAGTACAGTCGAGGCCAAGGGCAATCCTTGGCTACTCGCTATTCCTATGCTGACTCTGTTATTGGCTTCGGTGGGATTAACTTTGTGGTCTGGTGCCCAGCAGGTCTCTTCTTGGGATGTGTCGCTCTGGCTGGCTAAGGCCGATATTGGCGCCTCTATGCGCGATGCTTGTTTGTTGGCGACCTTGGTCACTCTGATTATGTTGGGCTTGTCTGGGCGACGCTTAACGGCGTTAGTGGGGGATTTGAGCCACGGTGTGCGCATGATCGCCTTTGCTATTGCAATTTTGCTCTGCACTTGGATGATTGGCGCTGTTATCCAAGATCTTGGCGTGGCGAAATTGTTGGCCGCTTGGGCTAAATCTTATCTTTCTCCACACTTGCTGGTGGCGGGAATGTTTTTACTCTGCGCGATAATGGCTTTTGCGACGGGCTCGAGTTGGGGCACATTTGCGATTATGATCCCGATTGGTGCTGAGATTGCTCATAACCTTGATCCTCATCTGTTGTTACCAGTATTGAGCGCTGTGATGGCGGGGTCAGTTTTTGGCGATCACTGCTCGCCCATTTCAGATACCAGCGTGCTCAGTGCGACCAGTTCAGGTTGCGCTCCCCATGACCACGTGGTGACTCAGTTGCCCTTTGCGTTAATCGCGGCGTGTTCGGCCCTGATTGGATTCCAATTAGTGAATTTAGACGTGGCGACGCCGTTAGTGTGGTTGGCCGTGGTGAGCTGTGGTCTCGGTTTATTTGCCTTGATGGCGCGCTTCTATTCGCCTTGGCCTAAGTTAGTACCGCAGACATAACGCCTGTTTATCGTTAAAATGGCCTATTCGGTTTGAGCTGAACCCTTTATTTCAATGTACTGATTTAAGAGATGATCAATATGAGCATTACCCGTTTAGACGTTGGCACCCGCATGAGCAGCATAGTCATTCATCAAGGTACTGTGTATCTGTGTGGCCAAGTGGCGAAGGATAAGTATCAAGATATCACTGAGCAAACCGTCACTATGCTTGAAGAAGTCGATACCTTGTTGGCGCAGGCGGGGAGTTCGCGTGAGCATTTGTTGTCAGCGACTATCTATCTGAAAGACATGGGTGATTACGATGCGATGAATGCCGTATGGGATGCTTGGGTGCCTAAAGGCCATGCGCCAGCCCGCGCTTGCGTGCAAGCTGCTATTGCTGAGCCGGAATATTTGGTTGAAGTGTCTGTAATAGCGGCGGTCGCTGTTTAAGCGCGGAGCTATTTTTCGTCCAGTTTAGAATCCTGTCACCGAGTGTCATGACTCGGTGAAGCTTTTCCGCAATACACCTCGCTATCTAAACCTGCATTGTTCATCACGTTCACTCTCTTCTAGCTAAATCTTTCAGCTTTAACCTAATAAGTATTCCATTAAATGTTTAGGCACAAGCGGTGGATGATCCACATATTGCATTGAGAGTGCCGCGGCGATCGCATCAATATTCTGTTGCGCTAAGCCCTGTTCGATAATGGCAAACGCCCAAGGAGCCTCAGTTTTGAGCTTTAGGTAATAAGGCGTGTTGATAAATTGTGCGAGTGAGTAAGCCGCGCCACCTAAACCATGCCCCCAACCATCGCTAACCTGAAAGGGTCTATCAAGATGCGCCGTATCAAACTCAATCAGCTGGGGATATTGGCCATTATGCCCACCAGTCCAGTGACCGATTTCAACCGCTAACATTATCTTTGCCATGTGTTGTCCTCGCTAACCTTGTTTAGTGGCAATCAGCACCCTGCCAAATTCAGCATTCACATCGACAGGCGTGATAGCGACGATATGGTCGAGCCTAAGAGATTGTTTATTTTGTTGCTGCTGGATAACAAGCCACTCGGTTTTGTCGGCTCTGGTCTGCGTGGTGATGGCTTGACCTTGGCACTGCGTGCCATCAATCAACTCAATCTTGAGTTGATAACCGCGCAGGCAGGCAAGTTCGAGGTAATCGTAGTGCTCACAGGGGATCATCTTATAGTCAGACATAGGTTTATCTCATCGGGAGTTCGACCCCATTGTGGCAAAAATACTTGCCATTGGCATTATGCGTGACCCAATGCTGATTGTTTTATCTAGTATCTAAGACAGTGTGAAAGGCTGAGCCAAGCATGTTAGCGAGTTTTTTATTGCTTAGACCTTTATACCCAAGCTACCTGAAGATACGAGTTTCAGAGCGCCTAGGGTGCTTCAATTCAAGGCGCATCAATGACAGAATGTCGGTCACCTTTTGAATTGATGCAACACGGAAGTGGAGTTCCCTAGGCGCTCCGTCCCGGCGGGTTTTAATGCACTTTATGCTGTGTTGGTTATTTTTAACTTAGCCCACTAGGTCCGCAAATAACCGCTTTGCCTAAAGTGCGTTAAATTCCCGCTGAATCCTGCATCTTCAGATTGTTTGGGTATAGATATGCGCGCCCCTCTTGACTTTATTCCTGTCGCTCCCTAGTCTGCTTGTTCAGTAATCAAGGTGGTATGCGATGGAAATAACTTACAATTTAAAACCTGCGTCCGAGCGCCGTACTGAGCAATTCAAGCCCGAGGGGAATGTGGGCTTTGGTAGCCTCAGAACCGATCATATGTTTTTGATGGATTATCATGACGGACAATGGTGCGATCCGCGCATCGTTCCTTATGGTCCATTTGAAATGGCACCGGGTGCAATGGCGTTGCATTATGGCCAGTCGATCTTCGAAGGCGCGAAAGCCTTTATGCACGAAGATGGCGAGATTTATACTTTCCGCATTAATAAGAATGCCGAGCGGATGAATCGCTCCGCCGATATCGTCTGTATTCCTAATATCGATGAACAAGTTCAGATGGATGCGATCAATGCGTTGATCGATGTCGATCGCCTGTGGTTCCCGATGCAAGAAGGTGCGTGTCTGTATATTCGCCCCTTTATTTTTGCGACCGAAGACCGTCTCTCTGTTAGCCCAAGCACGCGTTATACCTTCTGTGTCGTGTTAAGCCCAAGTGGTGCTTATTACGCAGCGGGTGTCAACAAAGGCATACGCTTACTGATCAGCAAAACTTTCCATCGCGCAGTTTCGGGTGGCACTGGCGCCTCAAAAGCGGCGGGAAACTATGCGGCGTCGTTGCGTGCGGGTAAAGCCGCGGCAGCCTTTGGTGCATCGCAAGTGTTATATCTCGACTCGACCAATCAACAGATTGAAGAAGCGGGTGCGATGAACCATTTCCACATCTTAAAAGATGGCACTGTGATCATTCCGACCTTCACCGATACCATTCTTAAGTCGATCACCTCGCAATCCATCATGGAATTGGGTGAGATGCTTGGTTGTGAAGTGCGCCAAGAGACTGTCATGCTTGATCAATTTATCGCCGATATCGAATCTGGTGAAATTATCGAGGCGGGTGGTTTTGGTACAGCAGCTGTGGTTTCAGCTGTGGGTTCCTACATTTTTGAAGATGGCCACATAGTCACTGTCGGTAACGGTGAAGTGGGCGAGCATGTTCAGCGCATCTACAAACTGTATACCGAAATCCAAAAGGGCCACATTCAAGGTCCAGAAGGCTGGGTTAAGCGTGTTGAACGTTTAGCAAAGTAAGGATGTTGTGGTGATGATTAAAGGCTCCTAGGAG
>NZ_JAMTCC010000029.1:0-68900 GCF_025370265.1 Shewanella septentrionalis
TTAACGGTGAAGGCGTTAGAAATGGCATTTGAATCACGAGGGAAGCCTAAAAACCTGATATTCCACTCCGATCAAGGCTGCCATTATACCAGCCTGAAATACCGTCAACGGCTGTGGAAATATCAAATCACCCAGAGCATGAGCCGTCGCGGTAACTGCTGGGATAATGCGCCAATGGAGCGATTTTTCAGGAGTTTAAAAACGGAATGGATCCCGACCCAAGGCTACAAGAGTTTTAGCGAAGCTAAACAAGATGTGACTGATTACATCATTGGTTATTACTGTGAAGTCAGGCCACATCATTACAATGCAGGATTGAGCCCAAATGAATCAGAGCGAAGATTTTGGGAAGATTCTAAAGCTGTGGCCAAATTTAGTTGACCATATATCATGGCATTTACTCACCGACGCGGTGAATAGAAACCTAGGGTTTCTGAGCTTATGAACGAGAGCCATGGTCGTTCTCATGCATCCCTGCATTGCACGACATTCAGGCGTCCTGCCTATCAGATGGCGAACTGGCCGTTAAAGAGGATGTTGTTCAAGTCCGTCCGTGGATGCTCGACCACCCCGCCCATGGTGCGGACGGTCGTCTCGCTAATCATCATGACTCACCTTTCGTGCATTCACGTAACCTGCGGTTTTGAAGGAGATACCGGGCACGCTTTGGGATATTTCCGAGTTAGTATTTTTACTCTAATTTCGGCATTTCGAATTATCAAAAATATGGAAACCTACTTTTTAGCTTCAATGAAGCTGGCGGTGATTTGTCTTTGGACAAATGGCTTTGTTAACCAGCATGAAAATAAACCTGAGACAAATGGATGAAAAAATGATTACTTTATAATCGCTGCAACCACTAAGCACACGCCCGTGCAACAAAGTTCGCTCATGCATAATAGCCAAAACTGTGATTAAAACAGCAAGTGGTATTAATGCTTTGTTGTAAGCACTTTCAACCACGGGCGCTGATGCGACACCACCAAAGTTACATTGGCTAGCAATTGCAAGATAACTAAAGGGCAACTTCAGACAACTAGTAGCCACTAACAACACAATATGGAACAACAACCAAATTAAACCAACCATGAAAAACCATGGCAAAGATAGCAACAACCGTATATCCATTTTTAATCCATGATGGACAATGGGTTTAATGTCACATTTTTGGAATAACCCTGTGAGACTTTTAATAACTAAACTAAGTAAATTTATGATATAAACAAAAAAATTTATAAAACTCTGACAAGGGACAACTAGCCATGGAAGTTAGAAAGGTAGGGGGAGCAGGGCTTCACGCAAGCGAGCTCAAGGCTATTCATAAAATGGAATTAGAATTTCAAAAAAGCTGGCATGGATTTGCGGGGCTTGTGGCTTCGGATTCTCAAGGTCCAATGGAGATTGATTGTCTTATTATTACCCATGACCGTCTACTTCTAGTTGAGCTAAAAGAATGGAATGGTGTAATTCAGTATGATAACGGTATGTGGATCCAAAATGGCCAAAATCGTGGAAAAAGCCCTTTTGCGATCAAGCGCGAACATGCTCTACGCTTGCAAAAGCTACTTGATAGAGAACTGGCACACAAACTAGGTTATTGGCTGACAGTTGAAGCTCATGTTGTACTCTGTGGTAATGCAACTCCGGATAATCTCCCTCAGGCTGAACGACTCTTCGTCCACACGCTCGAAGAATTTCTGGCTATACGAGCTACTGATAAATATGAGGCCCTTGTAGCAAATAAGAATCTAAACCACTTCTTTAATACGAGAGGATGTCCTCGACCAAACTCGCCTAACGCCTTACCAATTATCTACAATTTTTTTGAAGGACCTAAGATTAAAAAAAAGGAGTTGGTTGTTGGTAATTTTCAGGTAATTACGGATAAACCATGGTTTGCCCACAGAAACTCTATCTACAGGGAGTTCTCAGCCCAAGATAGAACAATGCCTGCCTCAAAAGGATTAATTCGGCGCTGGGACTTCAGTCAATTAGGAACGTTAAACGCATTACAATCTACTTGGTCAAATATTGCACTTCGGGAAAATAGAATTGGAAAATTTATCCGAGATAATAGCACTATGCGTGATTATCTTCTCAGGTATGTAAACGATGTTTCTGTTGATGATGTCACCGAAGATTTCTGTGAGTTGTATGAGTTACCTCGAAATACAGAGCGACTGGATGAAGTGATATCTTGTGATTCTGCATCTTGGTCAAAGGAGCAGCGAATTGATCGTGTAAGAGCGCTCCTCGCTCCTTTTGGTGATTTGCATGCCTTAAAAATTGCTCATAGAGATATTGATCCACATAACCTTTGGTACGCAAAAAACCATCATAGCATTTTGGCTTCTGGCTTTGGAGCTGCATTCTTTCCTGAAACCGGTACAGTTTCCGATCATCGTAAATTATTACAAAGTTCATCGATTTCGCTTCCCGAAGACGTTATGTGTGACGGCGAACTCATTGATGCTTTTCGCTTAGATGTTTTTCTTTTAGCATCTGTCGCATATCAGATCTGTTTTAATCAACAACTCCAACAAGTTAACGGCGTTCCAGAATGGACAGCTCCCAAAAATGACCCTTTCGATGGCAGCTTAACCCCGTGGTTTGAAAAAGCACTATCTTGGGATGCAATTGAGCGCTATGAAGGGGCTCACACCATGTTAGTAGAGTTCAACATTCTCACAGGAACGAGCATCTCTGAGGATAAAGAATCACAGCAGATCTATGAACAGTTAAGGCATAGTCCGCATAGGCGCGAAGAGCTTAACCCTTACCTAATATTACAAGCATTCCCTCCTCCTCCAGAAAAGCTCAACGATGCTTTACAAGCCCTTGCAACGACAAGCGATAAAAAAGCATTTGTTGCTAAGAAAGACAATCAAGAAATATTGGTAAAACTATGGGGCAATGTACAAATTTCTCCAGAAAAGATAGGTTCAAATCGACGTATTCTTCAATTTCTTAAACGTCTAGAGATGTTTCAAGAGACTACATTACCAACGCCAAAACTTTTGGATTTTGGTTTAATGAACTCTCAGGGTTTATTTATCGTTACCGAGTATATTGAAGGTGAAACATGGTCAAATTATTTAATTGATTTGACCTTATCTCAAGAAGAAAAACGTGAATTAGCCATCAACCTAGTTACTAGTGTAATGAACTTCCATGAGAAGCGATTTTCTCATGGCGACCTGCATCCTGAAAATATTCTGCTAAAAGACTCTAATGCAGAACAAGTCGTTCTTTTGGATGCGCTTGACTACGGTAGCGAAACGGAAGCATATAACACAGAGTATGGCCCAGCCAACCCCTCTGTTACTGACGCTTATGGCCGTGATCGATTCGCCATCTTTAAGATAGTTGAAGAATTATTTGAAGAAGAACTGCCAGAATCAGTGCGAGACGAACTAATTCGAGCTCGAGATAATGAGAACAAAATACCAGTTGCTCTAGCGCCACTACTGAATGCGCTACAAAGTGACGCTATATTAACAACACCAATTGAAATAACAGAAAATAAATCTACAGAAGAGTCGATATTGTTAAGTTGGGGAGATGCCAACTTCCCTAAAACGCCTACATTATTTGAACCGATTGATGGCGGCTACTATTTCAATTTCAAATGGAGCAAAGGACGAAATAACGAGAATGACACAGAAAAAGAGCTAGAATGTTTCTTTACTGGTAGCAGCGCCTCTCTAAAAGTGAACCTAGACGTTATAAAACGTAAGATTACTTGGGTTCGATACACAAGTTCAATCCCACTTAGTGATGTTGTTAGCGCTCAACAGCGGTCTGTAGCGCGACTATCTCAACCAATCGTCCTGAACAATGGCAAGTTAAATGAGCGATGTGATTTAGTTGACAAAATTCTTGATACCGAAGCCGTGATTGATGCCATTATTGAACAATTCAATCTTTCCAACGAAGCTTCAGATGAACCCTTAACCGAAGAAGAACGCCAAGAGCTATCCCCTATTAACTTATGGGAATCATTGGCTAAAACAGAAGGCCAACTTCGACAATCTTTTCAAATTGAATTTGGTGCAGAGGAAAAAATAAGCGATAGCGGACATCCAATGTACCCGTACTCATGTCTTGACGGGCGTGATCTACAAATTGATATTGAAGATACCTATTATATCTATCAATCAAATTCTGATGAAAAGCTTGGTGAAATACTAATTAACGAAACTACGGCCAGTTATATAGCTGTCCAGCCAGTGAATAATTGGGCATCTAGGCAGTTTGTGTCAGGAAGAATACTTCAACTAGAGTCTATTCGAAGTAAATCCTCAAGAGAACTGCGTCTGAAGGCTTTAAACCGAGTGATTTCTAAAAAATCAGTCATTCCCAATTTAGTGGACTATTTCGATAGTCGCCATAAGCCTGATCTTAAGGAAATGTCTGAAAGGCCAACCGTTATGGCCTTGAGAGATTTGTATGATGTCCCGGGTCAAGAAACAAATAATAAACAGCTAGAAGCATTCCAGTTTTTAGTTGGCCAAGGCCCTGTTGGAGTCCTACAAGGACCTCCAGGTACTGGTAAAACGACTTTCGTTAGCAAGTTTATTCATTATCTTTTTGAACATGCTGGTGCAAATAACATTTTGCTCGTAGGTCAACAACACTCAGCTGTGGATAATGTTGCAATTAAGGCTCGTGAACTATGCTCTGATAAGGGCTTAGAATTAGATACCATCCGTATTGGCAGTGAATCCTTAATCGATGATCGTATGCTGCCTACCCACACCAGAGCATTACAGCAAAAAATCCGTCACAAGTTTCATCGAGAATACGATCTACGAATCTGCGCATTATCTAAGAGACTGCAGCTACCACATGAGTTAATTCAAGATGCTACCCGACTCCACCGCACTTTAGCGCCTCTACTTGTACAACTTAGACAGTACCAGCGCCAATATTCAGAATTACTATTAACGGGCGGCAAGTCTAATGATCGTAATACTGATCAGTTAACTGAGTTAATGCACCGCAAAGACCAAACTTTAGAAACTATCGAAACAATAGTTCGTAATCAATTTGAAAGTGCTCTTGGTGAGTTACCAACAGAAAGTGAGTCTCTATTGGATAAACTGTTGCAGCTATTAGCTCAAAGCCATGGAGTAAATAACCCTGCTAAGGTTGAGCGACTGCACAGTTTGTTATCTTTAAGTCAAGATTGGCTCGACGTTCTTCGTTCAGGGGAAGCTGGTTATGATCGATTTATGCTAAAAACCAAACAGTTGGCCTGCGGTACCCTAGTAGGAGTAGGACGTCGTAGTTTGGAACTGGATCAAACTCAGTTTGATTGGGTTATTGTTGATGAAGCCGGCCGAGCACAAGCTAGTGAATTAATGGTTGCGTTACAAAGTGCTAAACGAGTCTTATTAGTTGGCGATCACAAACAGTTACCACCGTTTTACCAAAATGGGCACATAAAACATGCAAGTAAGCAGCTTGAAATAAGCCAAGAGGCTTTCTTGGAATCTGACTTTGAGAGAGCTTTCAAAGCATGTGGGGGGGTTACTCTAGATACTCAATATCGTATGATTGAACCCATTGGAGATCTGGTCTCAGCATGTTTTTACGCTGATGAAATTGGAAAACTATATACTGGTCGAGGGCCGGCTAAAGCTTGGTATGACGAGTTGCCATTCCCATGGAATAAAGGTGTTAGCTGGATTGACACAACTTCAGATGAAGGCGAAACAGAGGCCGAGCCTGGTTATACAAATCAGTATGAAATTGATGTACTCGTACAATTGTTGCGAGCTCTAGTCGATGCAGAATCTGTTGAAGATCTTCAAAAAACTGTCACGAATGAACAACCACATCCAATTGGCATCATTACAATGTATAGAGCACAAAAGAATGAGATTGAAACACAACTTAATCAAGCTGAATGGATGGGTCCATTACGTAATTTAATAAGAATTGACACTGTTGATTCATACCAAGGGCAAGAAAATAAAATTATTATCCTTAGTTTGGTACGAGATAACCCTAATACATTGCAGGGATTTTTGAGAGACACCTCTCGAATTAACGTTGCCATTTCTAGGGCTCAGGAGCGCTTAGTTATTCTGGGCGCTAGCCGCATGTGGCGTAGAGAACACAATGATTCAGCATTGGGTAGTGTTTATGAATTCATATCAAAACAAACAATGCAGGGGCATCGCAATTATCAAATTATTACGTCTCTTGAATCCAACAAGGAAGTCATATCAGCATGAACTCAAGTTCTATAGAAGTTAAACCTCGTATTGGAAATCGAATAAGCATTTTGATACCTGCGCGGAAATATATTATGAACGTGGCATGGACGGAAGAAAAGCCAATGCCCGCCATTGAACTATTTGCTTGCAGATTGCTGATTCTCTTTGAACGATTGTCTCCAGCGGAGATACGTGAATTTTTTGGCCTATCTGAACGAGAAGAAGAAGAATTGTTAGAATCATTAGCTGACAAACGTCTAGCATCAATGGATCAACAAGGCTATCTGGTTCCTAGTCCACTACTAACGAGCCAAAAAGACGGCGTTCCCATGCTGGTACGATACACTGAACAAACAGAACACGTAGTACTAGACTCATTCGCTTTAACGGTACGTAAAGAACAAAAGCTTAGCCGATTAATGTATGGTTTACCTGAACTCCCTATGCCAAACTCTTCGAAAGACATAGGAGTAGATAAAATAATTGAGGAATTCAGCCGACAATTTAGAAGTTATCTTGAAGTAACTCGCCATAATGAATATGAACGCCAACGTACCCAACTTTACAAAGTGATGGGCTGTACCGCTAGTGAAGTTCTCTTATTACCTGTTGATATTGAGTTCAACTACATGCCTACTAAGGGAGAGCCTAAACAATGGGTTAGATCATTAGAACGGCTTGGCTCTAGCCAAAACCGCCCTCTAAGTAGCGAGTTGGAATCTCATATCGCAGATTTTCTTGGTAGCAATATTATTGAAGAAAAGGGTACCAACGCAGAAACTTATTGCCGTTTGGTGAACGACTCTGTACTCAAAAATTTCGTTGATGGTTACCGGGTTGACTATTCCGCGTGGATGACGGCTAGAGATAATAGTAAAACTGGCTATGGTTCATCTGATACTAGAGGTGTATTTGGCCCCCTCTATTTATTGGAAAATCGTCGTGAGGCCCTGATATGGATTCGTAACACGCTTCGAGAACTAACAGATGATATTGATCTCAAAGCATTATGGATGCCAAGCAACGTTCCTTTTTGGGGGGCGAATTCGGATGATATAGATCGATTTGTTCAAGATCTAAAAAATATTCTTGAACAAAATGACATCAACGCAAAAATTTCACTAATTCACCATGGAAATAATTGGGACGCCCCAAAAAATTTAAAAAACATATTCCCATATGGCTTATCGGATCCTCTCCATCTCGATAGGGTCGAGCTATTTGTAATTCCAGGCATTTTTGCTCTTGTCCAGTACCATGGACAGCCAAACTCAGATAGTGGAATTAGCGTTCCTATTGGCTACATGACTCGAGAGATTGAACGCATTAACCAGATAGAACTGTTATTCAAATCTAGACTTAGTGATTTGAATAAACTAAAAATTACTTGGGGAAATAATGGAGATAATAAGTCAAATATAGTGACACAAGATTTACTACCTCAAAATTGGCTAAATAATAAAATATCTCGCAAATCAACTAGAGCTATTCTGAGTTTAAACCGGTGAGACATAGGTCAGCTACCACTATTGATGGTAACTGACCTCCGTATAGAATTTTTATATTTAGCGTAAAACCACTTGTTGATCTGATCCAGTAATAGTGGAGACTATGTATCATTACTAAAATTTGGTCAATTAACCCATAGTAGCTGATCACACGCCCTAGAACTGTGGCTATGAATGGGGCAATAGCTTTTTAGCTAAACGAACAGCAGAAGTGTTAGTTAAGATTGGCATTGTTGCAACTGTGACCGTTGGCGGCATGGATGCCGTCGTCGAGCCCTCAGGGATACTTCTTGTTAAATAAAGGGGTGGCGAGTCACTGGGGAAACAATGACAATTCATGCTGCACAACTGACGATAAAGTTATCTTGCTTTGGGGCAATAGTAGTTTAGCTGACCAGTACAAACAGCTAGAGGGGTCGTGAGGATTGGCATTGTTGCTACAGTGACCCTTGACGACATTAATGTCGTCGTTGAGCCTATAGGGATACTTTCTTAAATGAAAGGGCGGCGAGTCAATTGGAGAAACAATGACAATGAATGCCATCTAACTGTCGAGAGTCTTGTCGCAAACGATAGTGAACCAGTATAACGGCCGCTGCAGTTCTGGCTGCAGCGTGCTCGCAGAACTGACCGATTACTCTTTCCTAACTTCGCTTACCTTTACCCCAATTCGCTTACCCAGTGCAGGCGGGCAGGTATTCTGATAACTCAAGCAGGTTGCAATCTGGGTCGCGGATATAGACTGAGTTTATCCTGCCTGTAGCGCCGGTTCGTAGCACTGGGCCTTCAATGATTTCAATCTGAAGAGCGTTTAAATGCGCGATCACTTCTTCTATGTTATGGCTGACCACAAAACACAGATCGGCACTGCCGGGCTTGGCTGCCGCGGCCTTAGGTTCAAATTCGGCGCCCGCTTGGTGCAGATTAATCTTTTGGTCGCCAAAACTTAACGCAATACGCTGATTGCCAAATACCACTTTTTTCATCCCGAGCACGGCTTGATAAAATTCGACGCTGACGGCGATGTCTTTTACGGTTAAGACCAAATGATCTAAGCGGGTTACGCGCATTTTACTTTCCTTAGAATGGCTCAGAGTGGGCTCTGATTTTGAACGCTATCTCTACACTGGAGACGAATAAGAGTCAGATACCTTACATCATGTGCTGGTGCAAAAGTGACTCTGTGGTAGCATTTGTGGCGTTTTTTTGCGTAAATATTTTGTGCCTACTATATCCCTATGACCGAATGAGAGTGTGATGAAGAAAACCTTAGCCCGCGGCTTGATGAATCTATTACCTATGGCCTTGAGTTTGTGGCTGTTTTGGTCGTTGTTTGTATCGTTAGATGGTTTAGGAATTGTGATTTTAGAGTTGGTAGGGATTAACCAACACTTTGTCGGCGCCGGTTTTATGCTGGTGGTGGCATTAGTTTTTGCGGTGGGACTGTTGTTTTCAGTCAGCCCGATTGTGTGGCTTTATGGTTGGCTTGAGCGCCAGTTGATGCGTTTCCCATTGTTTAAGTCGGTTTATGGCAGTATCCGTGATATTGCCTCTTTGATGAATCGTGATGGCAAGCCGACCAGCCAAAAGACAGTGTTAGTGAAGCAGGCGAATGGCAGTTTTGTGGTGGGATTTATCATGACAGATACGCCGCCGCAGCCTTTGTTAGATGCGTTGCCTGAGGGTGATTGGGTGCCTGTGTTGTTCCAATTGAGTTACCAAATGGCGGGCGTGACGAGCTTGATCAAACGGGACGATTTAATCATGGTCGACTGGTCGTTTGAAGAGGCGATGCGCTTTAATTTAACCGCTGGCATTTCGCAGACACCGTCTCAGTAATCGGATGTTGGTTTAAGCGTTTTAGCGTTTAAAATTAAATTTGATGATTTTTGTGGTATAATTTTTTGGCGACCAACATGGTCGCCATTTTTTGTGCTGAATATTCTAATTATAAATTTGTTTTATGCTAAAGGCATGCTTTGACTGCCTTAGTGGTGTTCACGCTTTTTATCCATCAATCATCGACTGTCAAAGTCGTGTGTTGTTAATCCCGTTTTTCAGATCCTGTCACGTTTAGCCATAGCGAGTCGTTGCATTGATCTGTGGGATTGAGCCCATACTGGTCATAGATGAGCCCCGCAGCATTAAACATATTTTGAGTATAAGTTTTGTTCTATCTCTCCGTTGGTGCGCTGAGATATTTGGAGAGTGAACCCGCTAGAAATAGGGAGAGTCAATGTCGATCAAGTCGAGTATTAATCCGCCGGTATTTTATTCGTCGGTCTTTTTCATCATCTTGATGGTGATGATTTGTGCAGTATGGCCCACAGAGGCTAACACCGTTTTTAGATCAATACAGTCATGGATAGAAGTGAAAGCCGGTTGGCTTTACATTCTGAGCGTGGCGTTTTTCCTGATTTTTATCATCTTCGTCATGGTCAGTCGCTTCGGCGATATCAAACTCGGGCCAGATCATTCTGTGCCGGATTACAGTTATAAAAGCTGGATTGCCATGTTGTTTTCGGCAGGTATGGGTATTGGCCTGATGTTCTTTGGGGTTGCCGAACCTGTGATGCACTATCTGGCGCCGCCAGATGCTACACCTGAGAGTCTCGCCGCCGCAAAAGAGGCGATGAAGATTACTTTCTTCCATTGGGGACTGCATGCTTGGGCGATTTATGCCGTAGTGGCATTGAGTCTGGCCTACTTCTCCTATCGTCATAAGTTACCGCTACTGCCACGAAGCGCTCTTTATCCCTTAATTGGTGAACGCATTTATGGTCCTATTGGCCATATTGTCGATACCTTTGCCGTGCTCGGCACTATGTTTGGGGTGGCGACATCACTGGGCTTTGGGGTGTTACAGGTTAACTCGGGTCTGAGTTATCTATTTGAAGGTTTACCTAATAATGCTGTAGTGCAAGTGTGCTTGATCATCGGCATTACCTTGCTCGCGACGCTGTCGGTGTTTTCTGGCCTCGACAAAGGCGTCAAACGCTTAAGCGAACTCAATCTTGGCCTCGCGATTATCTTATTGCTTATCGTCTTGATCTTGGGCCCTACAGTCATGCTGTTGCAGGCCTTTGTGCAAAACACCGGCAGTTACTTAAGTGATTTGGTTGGTAAAACCTTTAACTTGTACGCCTATCAACATAAGGAAGATTGGCTCGGCGGCTGGACCTTGCTCTATTGGGGCTGGTGGATTTCTTGGTCACCTTTTGTCGGTACCTTTATTGCGCGTGTGAGTCGCGGTCGTACCATCCGTGAGTTTTTGATTGGTGTGTTATTTGTGCCATCGGCGCTGACCTTCCTGTGGATGACAGTGTTTGGTAATTCGGCGATTGATTCGATTATGAATCAAGGCGCGACCTACCTTGCTGAAGCGGTGAATACCGATGTGTCAGTGGCCTTGTTTGTGTTTTTCGAGCACATGCCGTTCCCGACCTTACTCTCAGGGATTGCGATTTGTTTAGTCGTGACCTTCTTTGTGACCTCGTCGGATTCGGGATCCTTAGTGATTGATAATCTGACCTCGGGCGGCGATAACAATGCGCCCGTATGGCAGAGGATCTTCTGGGCACTGTTGCAAGGGGTTGTGGCCTCGGTATTGTTGTTAGCCGGTGGTTTACAGGCGCTGCAAACTGCGGCTATCGCCAGTGCCATGCCGTTCCTTGTGGTGATGTTATTCATGTGTCTGGGATTATTTAAAGCCCTGAAGAATGACTGGCTTAAGATCAACAGCGTGCAATTACACAATACCAGTGTGCAGTACGCCAAAACCAACATGAGCTGGGAAGAACGCATTGGGGTGCTCGTCTCGCATCCCACCCATGAAGAAGCGCAAGTGTTCTTGAATAATGTCGCGACGCCCGCTTTATCTAAGGTGTGTCAACACTTTATGACCAAAGGTATAGTGGCCGATCTCGAATACTTAGATGGCCGCGTACGTTTGGTGATTAGCAACGAGGTGAACTTGCCCTTTGTTTACGGAGTACGCACCCGTTGTTTCGAAATCACTAACCCGATAGGGACTGAAATCGAGCAGGGTAATACCTTGTATTACCGCGCCGAAGTGTATTTAGAACAAGGTGGTCAGCATTACGATGTGATGGGATATACCGAAGAGCAAATCCTCGCGGATGTGGTGACTCAGTATGAAAAATACTTACACTACTTGCATCTGTCGAATGCCGATCATGCCCACATAAGCTAAGTAACGTAAGCTAAGTTAGCTAAGCCTGTAACCTAGGTCGGCTTAGCCATTTACGTCTACAAATTGCGCACCATTAACCCGTAAAGTGCGGGATATATTGCCCCAAGTGATAACTCGGATTATCCTTGGGGCAATTTTTTTAGGGTTTGTTTTAGGGATTACACTATGTCGTCAGTGCCAGGCCAGAGTAAGTTAGACAAAGTATTAGCCGATGCGCGGGAGTACAAAGCTAAGCGTGAGGGCGGTTACCGTGAGCAGGCGTTAAAACTTTATCCTTGGGTGTGTGGCCGCTGTACCCGCGAGTTTACCCCGAAAAACTTAAGTGAACTGACAGTGCATCATCGCGATCATAACCACGATAACAACCCGTCAGACGGTTCAAACTGGGAGTTATTGTGCCTGTATTGCCACGACAACGAACATTCTCGTTTCGAAGAACTGATCCGCTACGGCAGCACCACAGAAACCAAGCAAGCGGCGGCGACCTACAATCCCTTTGCTGACTTGAAATCAATGCTGAAAAAATAGTCTTGCTGGCTTTAGCTGGATAAGATTGTGCAGAGGGTAGCGTTAGCGGACGGGTTTAGTCCTTGTCGGTTAAACGCGCCTCGGCAGCTAACCATTTATCACGGCTTAAAATATGCTGATTTTCACTGCCTTCAAATAAAGCTTTACGGGCGGGGAGTTGCTGACAAATGGCCACCTGTTGCGCTTCGCTACTCGTGCGCCAACTGACGATTTCATCGATATGTCGAAAGCAGCCCATGCAGTAGTCTTCGTCATTTAAACCGCAGCGTGCGACGCAAGGTGAAAGCATAGGTGTCCTTTGGAGCCTTATGGTTAGTTAACCGAGTCTTCTCAGTTAACGATATGGTTGAGTGTTTAAAGGCCGCGATACTAACATTTTTTCGCATAAAGTCATCTTTAGGGCGCATTCCCTTGGCCTAAGGTGAGACAAGTATTTTTTACACTGGGCATGACGTGAACCAAGATAATCTGCAGCAACAACTCACTTACTCACAGAAATTTAGCGAACCTAATCAGTTGCTTGAACAGAGTGTAGCCCTGTGGCAAGTGCGTGCATTTGAAGTGAACGCTTTACCTTGGGCACAGGATTTTCCGCAGTTGGCCGAAGCTGTGTGGGCGCTGGCTGACGATGAGCTTGATGGACTCGACGCCGAGCAATCTTTGCTGGTCAAGGCATTGTCACCGGCATTAAACCACGATCTTAAGGCATTAGGCCAAGATTGGGACTTGTCATTGCTCACCGCATCCATTGCCGAACGCACGGTTTTTAATGATAAGACAGTTAATGATAAGGCTGGCGTGGCTGAACCGTCGCTTGCGGATAGCACCGCAGCGCAGCAAGGCGGCTTGTCCTTTGACGATGAGGCGCATTTCAGTGCGCACATCAAAGGCCGTAAATGGCAGCAAATTACCGCCTTTGTGCAGCATTTACCCCAGCTTAATTTACCTGTGCTGGAATGGTGTGCGGGTAAAGGGCATTTGGGCCGCTTGATTGCTAAAGCCCGCGGCGCCGAAGTGGTGAGCTTAGAATGGCAAGCGCCATTATGTGAAGCAGGACAGGCCTTTGCCGATAAGTGGCAGTTGTCACAAACCTTTATTTGTGCCGATGCCTTTGCTATTGGTGCAGAACATGCTGCGACAAACACATCTACAACGACATCTATAACCACATCCATTACTACAGTTGAAGCACCAGCTCAACACGCCGCAAAAGCCAATCCGTTAATCGCAAGGCAGCAAGCGGTTGCATTGCATGCCTGCGGTGATTTGCATGTTCGGCTGTTAACGCTGGCGGCCGAGGCGGGCACTCAGGCGCTGGCGATTTCTCCCTGTTGTTATCATTTAATTCAAGCGAGCCATTATCAGCCGTTATCCAATCTTGCTCAGCAGAGCAGCCTAAAACTCAGTCGCCATGATTTACAGTTACCGCTGCAGCAGAGCGTGATCGCCAATCCCAAACAGCAGGCGCTGCGCCATCAAGAAATCGCGTGGCGCTTAGGCTTTGATGCACTGCAACGTCAATGTCGACAAATCGACGCATATTTACCTTTGCCCTCGTTAAAGCAGAGTCAGTTGAGCGGCAGTTTTATTGATTTTTGCCTGTGGGCGGCCGAGATTAAGGCGGTTAATTTAGCCAAAAACAAGGATTTTGAGGCTTGGCTTGAGATAGGGCGACAAAGACAACAATTAACTCGCCGCATCGATTTAGTGGCGCATTTGTTTCGTAGCGTACTCGAGCAATGGTTAATCTTAGATCGCGCTTGTTTTTTGCAGGAACAAGGATATGGTGTTTGCGTGGGTGAATTTTGTGCAAACAGCGTCACACCAAGAAATTCGCTGATTTTAGCGCAAAAAATGTCAGTATAATTTTGAGTGTCTGAAAATATGCTGTACTGTGATGTTTTTTATGAAGTATTTCTATATTAGCGCATTTAAGTTTAGTGATAGTGAATTCAGGGCCGTCGTGTTTGGAACCTGCGCTGTGAGACAAGTCTTACACTGAAGATGGTTTTTTATTGAATCATCGGGCTTTTCTTGTTCAAATGTCGCATTAATGACGAATAACAACTGAAAGCTGACCTGTTGGTCAGTCATTCTAGTGAGCGAATAAAACAGTTTCATGAAATATTCCCGCGTATTTATTAATAGCCTGGCCTATGAACTGGCGCCTGTTGTGGTTTCCAGTAGTGAGCTAGAGTCTCGTCTTGCTCCTTTGTATCAAAAGTTCCGTATTCCAATGGGACAGCTTGCCGCATTGACTGGGATTACTGAACGCCGCTGGTGGCCAAAAGGACATCAATTGTCCGACGGTGCGATTAAAGCTGCCCGTAAAGCCATGGTTGAAACTGGGATTGATGTCGCCGATTTAGGTGCTGTTGTCTATACCGGCGTGTGCCGCGATCAACATGAGCCCGCGACTGCGTGTCGCGTTGCTGCCGAATTAGGAGTGTCAAAAGACACCGCCATTTACGATATCAGCAACGCTTGTCTTGGGGTGTTATCGGGTATTTTAGATATCGCTAACCGTATTGAGTTGGGTCAAATCAAGGCGGGTATGGTGGTGTCCTGTGAATCGGCGCGGGATATTGTCGATGTCACTATCGATAACATGCTGGCCGATCCCACTATGCAGAATTTTGCCCAGTCGCTGGCGACCTTAACCGGTGGCTCTGGCGCAGTGGCGGTTATCCTTACCGACGGCAGTTTGCCGCTGACAAATGTGCGTCAGCATCAATTGCTGGGTGCATCGCACTTATCGGCGCCTGAGCACCACCAGTTGTGTCAATGGGGTCTGCAGGAAGTGGGGCACAATCTGTATCGCGAGTTTATGCGTACCGATGCGGTGACGCTTCTCAAAGAAGGCGTTGAGCTAGCTAAGCATACTTGGGAGCATTTCCTTGAGCAGCGTAATTGGCTGGTTGAGCAAGTGGACAAAGTGATTTGCCATCAAGTGGGCGCCTCGAACCGTAAGCAAGTGCTTAGCGCGTTAAATATTCCCCCCGAGAAAGAATTTCCTACGTATCAGCTGCTGGGCAATATGGGCACAGTGTCGTTACCTGTGACCGCCGCCATGGCGCACGATCAAGGCTTTTTACAAGCGGGCGATCAAGTGAGCTTTTTAGGCATAGGCAGTGGATTGAATTGCATGATGTTAGGCATTAAGTGGTAGGGTGCAGTGCACTTTTCACGCCTTTGTTTGATGGCTGGAATGCATTCTAGTTAGCCAGGCAAGTCGATGATTCAGTTGATAGCTCAGTCTGTCGTTCCGTCGATAAGCTAAGCCAGCTATACACAAATCGTTATTCGCTCTCATAAATAGAACAAAAGATAGGAAGCGTCATGTTAGACACTCTGTTGCCTTTTAAACGTCATTTTCTCAGCCGTAATGGCAACAAGCTGCATTATATCAACGAGGGCCAAGGTGAACCTGTGGTGATGGTTCACGGTAATCCTAGCTGGTCGTTTTACTACCGCAATCTCGTGAGCGCCGTAAAAGACACGCATCAATGCATAGTGCCAGATCATATCGGCTGTGGTCTGTCGGATAAGCCAGACGATAGCGGCTATGACTATACCCTTAAGAACCGCATCGACGATCTCGAAGCCCTGCTCGATAGCCTGAATGTGAAAGAAAACATTACCTTAGTCGTACACGACTGGGGCGGCATGATAGGTATGGGTTATGCGGCGCGTTATCCTGAGCGCATTAAACGCCTAGTGATTTTGAACACAGGCGCTTTCCATCTGCCTGAGACTAAACCGTTTCCTTGGCCGCTGTGGATTTGTCGTAATACCCTGTTAGGCACAGTGCTAGTACGTGGTTTTAATGCCTTTTCGTCTATCGCCTCATATGTGGGCGTGAAGCGTCAGCCTATGTCCAAATACATTCGTGAGGCGTATGTCGCGCCGTTTAACTCTTGGGCCAATCGCATTTCGACGCTGCGTTTTGTGCAGGATATTCCGCTGCGTGAAGGCGATAGAAACTATCAGTTAGTCTCTGATATCGCTGCGAGTTTACCGCAGTTTGCCAAAGTGCCGACTTTGATTTGTTGGGGCCTGAAGGACTTTGTATTCGATAAGCACTTTTTAGCAAAATGGCGTCAGCACATGCCCCATGCGACAGTGCATGAATTTGCCGATTGTGGTCACTACATTTTGGAAGATGCCAGCGATGAAGTGATTGCCCATATCAAAGGCTTTATGGCTGACGACCAAGCCGCGGCGCCGTCCGAACAGGTCGCAGGTTAATGTCGACCTTGCTTGAGACTGAAGTGACTCCCTTGCTGGCTGCTGTAGTGACGCCGTTGGAATCGTCACTTTTAACGGGCACTTCTACGTCAGCAATGGCCAGTGACGCCAATATTTGCCGTCATCTCAAGCAAGCCGCCCATGCCATTCCCCACCATCTTGCGGTAGCAGTACAAAGCGCTCAGGGCGCTTCTGTGGCGAGTTTGCGTTACAGCGAGTTGGACTTTCTTAATCTAGACAGACAAAGCGATGCGATAGCCTTTGCGCTTAACGCCCATGGCATTGAGCGCGGCATGAAGGCTGTACTTATGGTCACGCCGAGTCTGGATTTTTTTGCACTCACCTTTGCGCTGTTTAAAGCGGGGATTATTCCTATCCTAGTTGATCCCGGCATGGGGATTAACAATCTTAAGCAGTGTTTTGCCGAAGCTGCGCCTGATGCTTTTATCGGTATTCCCAAAGCCCATATCGCCAGACGTTTATTTGGTTGGGGTAAGGGTAGCATTAAGTCATTACTCAATGTTGATGACGGCAAAACATGCTTAGCGGCAAGATTGATGCGCATCGCTACTGGTGCCATCAGTTTATCGACTCTGCTGCAAAACGACTCTTTACAAAACGCCTCGGCTAAACATGCATCAGCGCAACATGCTGAATATCCCATGGTGATGCTTAAATCTGATGAGATGGCGGCGATTTTATTCACCAGTGGCAGTACCGGCACGCCTAAAGGCGTTGTGTATAGCCATGGTATGTTTGAGGCGCAAATTCAAGCATTAAAAAACGATTATGGCATTTGCCATGGCGAGCGCGATCTAGCCACGTTTCCGCTGTTTTCACTCTTTGGCCCCGCGCTGGGTATGGCGTCTATCGTTCCAGAAATGGATGCCAGCAAGCCTATTACCGCCAATCCTGAATTCCTGTTTGCCGCGATTGAGAAATATCAATGCAGCAACATCTTTGTTAATCCCGCCTTGCTTGAACGTTTAGGCCGCGCAGGTGAACAAAAACAGCATAAATTGCCCAGTGTGCAGCGGGTGATCTCTGCGGGTGCGCCAGCGACCATTGCTTCCATCGCTCGATTTAGCCAGATGCTGAGCCAAGGTGTGCCGATTTTAAATTCCTACGGCGCAACCGAATCTTTGCCTATTAGTATGATTGCCAGCGATGCGTTATTTGCCACCACAGATATCACAGATAACGGCGGCGGCATTTGTGTCGGTCGCGCGATTGAAGGTGTGACGATTCGCATCATCGGCATCAGCGAAGATGTTATTCCCGAGTGGGATGAGTCCTTAGTACTGAATAACGGTGAAATCGGCGAGATAGTGGTGCAAGGGCCTATGGTGAGTCAGTCCTATTATCTAAATAATAGTCTGCACGATAGCCAAAACGAAAGCCAATGCAATAGCGCAACTGCGGCGGCCAAAATGTGGGACTCAGCTACTAATACCGTTAGGCATCGCATGGGCGATTTGGGGTATCTTGATGATCAAGGTCTTCTGTGGATGTGTGGTCGCAAGGCCCACAGAGTCGACGCCACCCGTAATGGTATATTTGCTAAGCGTTACTATTCCATTCCCTGTGAGCGCATTTTTAATACCCATCCCAGCGTGAAACGCTCGGCCTTAGTAGGGGTAAAAGTGGCGAACGAAATAGAGCCGTTAATTTGTATCGAACTCGACCAGTCATTGGTGTGCAATAAGAGTCAGCAGTTGTACCAAGATTTGATTGCCATCGCCGAGCAGTTTACCCAGACGCAGGGCATAAGACGATTTCTTATTCATCCTGATTTCCCTGTGGATGTGCGGCATAATGCCAAGATTTTTAGAGAAAAATTAGCCGTTTGGGCACAATCACAAACGAAAGGTTGATACCTAAATGACGATAAACCCAATCAAAAGCACGACGCTTGCGCAATTTGATGCTGCTGAACAAACGGCACTCGCGCAGCTCGCCCTTAAAGTGCAACACGTCTTTGTCACGGGAGCGGGGGGATTTTTAGGTAAAGCGATTTGTTTGAGATTGTTAGCCGCGGGCATTAAGGTCACAGGTTTTGCCCGTGGGCACTATCCCGAACTTGAAGCGCTGGGCGTAGTCATGTTGCAAGGGGATTTAGTCAATAAAGACCAACTGCAACAGGCGATGCAAGGCTGCGATATCGTGTTCCATGTGGCGTCTAAAGCCGGCGTTTGGGGCGATAGGGACAGTTACTTTTGCCCGAATGTAAAGGGCGCCGCAAATGTGATTGCTGCTTGTAAAACATTAAAAATAAATAAGTTAGTCTACACCAGTACCCCGAGTGTGACCTTTGCTGGGCAGGATGAATCCGGTATAGATGAATCCACTCCCTATGCCACATCTTTCCTTAATTATTACGCCCATTCCAAAGCCATCGCCGAGAAGATGGTGCTTGATGCTAATCAAGCGGGTGACATGCCACTTGAAAATCCTGATGTGACTCAAGTATCTAGCCAAGTGACGACTAAAGCCACTGCACCCTACGCGTTAAAAACCGTCGCGCTCAGGCCGCATTTGATCTGGGGTCCTGGCGACCCCCATCTTGTACCTCGAGTTCTGGCGCGCGGCCGTTTAAATAAACTTAAACTGGTTGGTCGCGAAGATAAGCTGGTCGATACCATCTACATAGACAACGCAGCCTATGCCCATGTGCTGGCCGCGCTAGAACTGTGCCAAGCAAAACCTAAGTGTCAGGGGAAAGCCTATTTTTTGAGTAACGATGAACCCATTACTATGGCAAAAATGCTTAATCTTATTTTGGCCTGCGATGCTTTGCCGCCAGTCACTAAGCGCGTGCCGCAATCTGTAGCATATGTAGCAGGCACAGTGTTGGAAACTGTGTATTTTCTGCTAAAGAAGCAAGAAGAGCCCATGATGACGCGCTTCGTGGCACGGCAGTTATCCTGCAGTCATTATTTTGATATCAGCGCCGCCAAGCGAGATTTAGGCTATCGTGCACTTGTCTCTATCAATGAAGGGATGGCAAGACTTAAAGCGTCACTATAGTGTTATTAGGCGTGAGTTTCGGAGTGTGCTTGAAATTCAATATGCCTGCTCTTATTAGCACTATTATTGTGGGCATAGTTTAGCTGGGGACTTATGAGTTGCAGTGACTGTAATACATCGATTTTCAGGCAAAAAATTGGCCGCTGCAAACGGTGTATGTGGCAGCTTACCGCTTTGTCGGCTATCGGTTGGCCGTTGTGGTGGTGGCTTTATTATGATGCGCCGCGGGAAGTGAACTCGATTGCCTTACTGTTTTTTTGCACCGCTTTTACGGGGTTATTGGCTTTACATCTTATGGTCTTGGCTTACCGTCGCCTTAGAGGCCGAGAGTAAGCCAAGTTTCCTTTCTTTTCCTTTCCTTTTAAATTCTTTGACTTAATTTGTTGCTGTGTTCTCGTGCATCATTTTCTTCATTAATGGCGCAAGGGCAAAGAAGACTAATGCCATTACAACACCAATTTGCGCCGAGAAGATAAACAGTTGCTCGTATAGCGCCATCGCACTCGGTACGTCACTTATCACGCCGCCTTGGGTATCAATCGCGGCGAGCTTGTTTAATTCGGCGGCTAAGATTTCAGAGTATGAAGTGCCGAGAAACCAAGCGCCCATCATCAGACTGACCACGCGTTTTACCGACAGCTGAGTTACGGCAGATAAACCTATGGGTGACAGCAATAACTCGCCGATTTCTAATACAAAATAAGCCGCGACTAAAAACCAAATACTCACTAAGCCACTGCTTAGCGGCATTTGGATCCCGAGCACTAGTACCATAAAGGATAAACCTGCGAACAAAATGCCGAGTGCGGTTTTAACCGGTTTGCTTGGATCACAATGTTTACGGGCGAGGGCAGGCCAGAGCCAAGCAAAGATGGGCGACAAACTGATCACAAAGAAGGCACCGAGGAAGGTTAACTGTCCCGCGCTCCATTCGAGGCCGAGCATGTTGCGGTCCATCACGCGGTCCGAAAATGCCACCCAAGAACCGTAGGTTTGCTCATATAAGCCGAAGAAGACCAAACCGGCGACGATGAACAGCAGTAAGGCCGACATCTGTTGACGTTCAATCGGGTTGCAGTGTTTCACCATAAACCAGCCAATCCCGAGGGCGAGCACCAGAGATACTGAGTGCAAGAACCAGATCACTGGACTCACAGCGGGTAATAAACTGCTAATAGAAAGCACAAGGGAGTGGGTTTGAATTAAGCCCCAGACCAGCACTACGCTGCCGATGGCGCTTAAATAAATCCATTGCTCTGTGGTGATGCCGGCGGTTTTCTTTAAAATTCTTGCGGGATCTCTGGGTTCGGCGAAACCCTGCAAATGTTTCTTACCCCGAATAAACACCAACAATCCCGCTAACATGCCTAAACCGGCCAAACCAAAGCCGTACTTCCAGCCATAGGTTTCACCTAAATAAGCACAAATCAGCGGGGCCAAGGTGGCGCCTAAATTGATGCCAGCGTAGAAAATGGTAAAGCCTGAATCCCGCTTTGGAGATGACTCGGGATACAGCTGACCGACGATGGTTGAAATGTTAGGTTTTAAAAAGCCCACACCGACAATGATCAAGGCGAGGGATAAATAGAATACCTGCAGTGCTTGTTCATCGCGCTGAACTTCACCGGCGACGATAACCGCTTGATGGCCTTCAAAGGCCATGCCTAAGTGGCCGAGGACCAATAAAATACCACCGAAGATCACCGCTTTACGCATGCCGATATAGCGGTCGGCCAATAAACCACCGACCACGGGTATGGCGTACACTAAGGCACCGTAAGCACCAATGACGTTATAGCCAAATTCGTCGGTAAACAGATGATATTTAATCAGATAAAGAAACAGTAGCGCCTTCATGCCGTAGAAGGAAAAGCGTTCCCACATTTCGGTAAAAAAGCAGACAAACAAGCCCTTAGGATGCCCAAAGAGCATTTCGGGTGGGGGCGAACCCTGTGGGCCTTGCATAGCGTGCGGAGGATGTTGTTCTGTTGACACTTAAGACTCCCAATGCTGGCACTTTATGCGCCGAGCAGCTAATGATTCATTTTATCGTAATGAATTTTATTAATTATTTTTCATTATTAGTGGTTATTGCAGCCTTGTTGATTGCTAAAAGACGCCGCAGTAGCTGCAGTTAATCACACTCGGATGCTATGGAACAGCCAAGGGACTTGAAACTGATGAATATTTTGCTTAATTCACCATTTTGCCGTTCTTTGAAACTGTGGTTAACCTGCTTCTGAGTCAGACTGAGTGGCTAAATTAATTCATTTTCAGTTAATCAATGAGTGCTAAATAGTGGCCAGAATTCAACTGTGGCAGTTTTATGTTAGCGCCTTTAGCCTTGATTTCGCTGTTGTTCGTCGTTCTATAGAGGGTGTGGCGATTTTGTACTATTTGAGAACATCTTCGTACTCGTTCGAGGCCATTTTCTAAATGAATGTTACGAATGGATGGGGTAGATGATTTGCTTAGGGAAGCGCTGTGATTGACTGTGACCTTATTCTGAGTATAAGTGTAAATAAGTAGCGTAATCATATTGATTATAAAAGAATTTTAATCTTGATAGTTGCATTTTTCATATAGGATTTCACAGTTTATATTTCTACAATGAGTTAATGTCTATCTGCTCAATTGTACTGATTTTACTCAACCGTTATGTTGGTTTTTAAGGAGACTTATGGAGTTTTTTACCACCCTATTTGTGGGTTACCCGCTTTGGGTTTGGTTGATGTTTTTCGGTTTTGTGCTGGCATTATTAGCCTTCGATCTTGGCGTATTACACAAGGAGCAGCATGAAATTACTGTGGCCGAAAGTTTAAAGCTTTCAGCTTTTTATATCTGTATGGGCTTATTGTTTGGGGCTTGGCTCTGGTGGTACAAGGGCTCAACCGCGGGTATGGAATACTTGACGGGTTATCTGATTGAAAAATCGCTTTCAATGGATAACGTATTTGTTATCGCGTTAATCTTCAGTAGCTTAGGTATCCCACGTTTATACCAACACAGAGTGCTCTTCTGGGGCATTATGGGCGTAATAGTGCTACGCGCAATTATGATTGGTCTTGGTGCCGTGCTTGTTGCCCAGTATCAAGGTGTACTTGTGTTATTTGGACTCTTCTTGATTTTCACTGGCGTGAAAATGCTCTTCTCAAACGATGAGCACGGTGATATCCAAGATAATAAGTTTTATAAATGGTTACGCACTAAGATGCGTTTTACGCCAACGCTACATCAGGAGAAGTTCTGGGTACGGGGTGAAGATCATCAGTTATCAAAAGGATGGTGGGCAACGCCGTTATTTTTAGCGTTGATCTTAGTGGAAACCGCAGATTTAGTGTTTGCTGTCGACAGTATTCCTGCTATTTTTGCGATTACCCAAGATCCTTTCATCGTTTATACCTCAAATATCTTCGCGATTCTGGGGTTACGTGCCTTGTATTTTGCCTTGGCGGCTATGGTGCATCGTTTTGAATACCTTAAATATGCGCTGTCGGTGGTATTAGTATTTATTGGGGTGAAAGTGGGTTTAGTGTATTTCAATCACGAGGGAATCGTGGACTTTACTATTCCAACCGCACTGTCTCTTGGGGTGACGTTCGGCCTGTTAGTTTTAGGTGTCTTGTATTCGCTATGGAAGACGCGCGGCCAAGAAATCGATAAATAGGGAAACAGTTTGCGTGACTCGTGGCGAGTCCAATAACGAATCTCTTGGCCGTTTAGCTAATGCTAAACGGCCTTTTTTATATTCTTACTATCCGAATCGTTATGCTTTACAGCGGATGTTAAAAAATGAGGATACTAAAAATTAGTCTATGCTTACTTTGAGTCGCCGCTGGTTTCGAGGCTCACAAAGGGAGTTTTTAGGACTAATACTCTTCAAGGACGATATTATGAAACTTAACATTGCCGCCATACTTATGCTCAACGTTTGTTTGTTCACTACTGTCAACGTAAAAGCTGCAGATAAACAATCGACGAACATTACATCTAATGCAAATTCAACCTGTACTGGAGCCTATCCAAGTTACTTCCAAGACCCCGCGTTCAATAAAACAGGTATGTGGGACAATCAAGTCATCATCAACCAAGCTTATTCAGGCTGGAAGGGACCCATTTTTAGCTTGAGCGACGCTTATTCGAGTGCACAGCAAGATAATGCTGCACCTTGGCTTGAATTTAATCCCTTCGATAAAAATCTGAGTGAAAGTGATAAAAATACCCAAGCGTGGAAATACCTTTGGGCTGTGATGAAGTACATCCAAGAGGGAAATATCGACAAAGGTGATATCAGCAAGGACTGGGATCTGTGTAATAACAAGGTACGCTCTTGGTATCATATTCCCTACCAAACCTATGATCCCATGAGTGGACGGGAATTTATCCACGGCTTGACCCGCGAAGCCCCCGTCACTATGGCGATAAAAGGCCAAGGCGATTTGAAAACCACTATGTGGGCGGTGGGGTTTTATAATCCGCAAGCGGCAAATAGTATTGGCAAGGTATGGACTGGGGCGCCATCGCCTGTAATGCCGCAGCAAAATTTTGCATTTAATGAAGGTAGTGTGATTGGCAAGTTACTGTTCACTACCGCAACGCCCAATAATTATCCTTTCCTCGAAAACGTACCCGTTTGGCAAGCCAATATCAGTGCCAGTGATTTCTGCGAATGTAAAAATGCCGATGGCAGTGCTTGCAGTTTCCAACAGGAAACAGAGCAATGCCCGCGCTCTGTCGCCGATGTGTACTTATTGCAGTTTGACATCGCAGTGCGTGACAGCCGCTCGCCCGTGGGCTGGGCCTATGGCACTTTTGTCGCCGATGGCCAGTTTAAAGCGAAAGAGAAAAATCCTTGGGATCGTATCTCTCCACTGGGATTAATGTGGGGGAATGACACGCCGCCAGCCACAGTAGGAGCGGCAGGATTCCCTCAAAATCCAATCACAGGGCTTAAGGATAGCGCGGTATTTCAAGAGGTGGTTGGTCGCTTGAATGAGCACACCAATGCGGGACACTTAGGGTGTAACGGGCGTTTAAATGGCCCCGCGGATAACGCATTAAGTAGCTGTTTATCTTGCCATCAAACCGCATCCGTTCCTGATAGCACTAATAATACACCGGCAATCATGTACCAATTTGCCTCGTATCAAGAGCCGGGTAGTGGTCAATGCTTAACATCGCCCAGCGCCCTCGATTTATCGATTGACCAAGTGTATTTCAAAACCTTTATGTGCTCAGCATCCTTTGTTGGGCCAAGCAACATAGTCCCCGTACCTAAATATGCCCAAGGGCAAAAAGAGTGGATTTCAACTGACTTTTCATTACAGCTCAGCATCAGTCTCACCCAGTGGCAAGAATGGCAAGAAGACCAAGATAACCTGAAAAAGAACATCAAAGTGCGCGTATTCGAGGGCACTTTACCTTCTCGCTAATGTTGGCATTTATGTAACTAATTGTATTTGGTACGCCATATTTTAATTCGCAGCATATTTTTACTTTTATATTGTATTTCAATAGCAAGGGACTCAAATAGAGTCCCTTTTGCTATTTTAGGGATTAAGAATATGTAGTTTGTTTTGCTGGCTAGCATTCTGTAAGTGCATGAATACCTTGATAACTACTGTAAAGGTTAATTTTATGTGATAATTTGTCGGTATTTTGAACTCACAGACGCAAGAGGGAAGCATGCTGACTATTTCTAATCTCACTAAAACCTATGATAACGGTGTTAAAGCACTCGATGGTGTTGATTTAACGATTGCCAAGGGGATGTTTGGTTTACTCGGACCCAATGGCGCGGGCAAGTCATCACTGATGCGTACCATTGCCGCCCTGCAAAGCGCAGATAGCGGTAGCATAGTGTTTGACGGTATTGATGTATTAGCCGACCCTCAAGCGCTGCGTAAAACCTTAGGTTATTTACCCCAGGACTTTAATGTTTATCCGCGTATTAGCGCCTATGACCTGTTAGATCATTTAGCCATTCTTAAGGGCATTAATCAGAGCAAGCTGCGTAAAGAAGCGGTTGAAGGATTGCTGGCTCACACCAATCTTTATCAGCATAAAAATAAAGCCGTGAGTGGTTTCTCTGGCGGTATGCGTCAGCGCTTTGGTATTGCGCAGGCCTTGCTTGGTGATCCTAAGCTATTGATTGTGGACGAGCCTACCGCGGGTCTCGATCCTGAAGAACGTAACCGTTTCCATAACTTGTTGGTGAGTTTAGGCGAGGAAAAAGTGGTGATCCTCTCAACGCATATTGTTGAGGATGTATCTGAACTCTGCGCCAATATGGCGGTATTAGCATCGGGTAAAATTCTGCTTCAAGGCAATCCTCACCAATTAGTGAGTGAGTTAACGGAAAAGATTTGGACTAAGACTGTGACTCAAGCACAGGCGCAGGAACTCGAAGCGCAATTGCCAGTGATTTCTAAGCGGTTATTCGCGGGCCGCACAGTACTGAATGTGATGGCAGAAACCTGCCCCGAAGGATTTACCCCAGCGACAGCTGGGCTGGAAGATCTGTATTTTTCGACCTTACACAGTCATCGCCGTCAGGCTGCCTAGGGAGATATCAATATGTTGTTATCAATGCTTAGGTTTGAGTGGCGTTACTATTTACGTCAGCCATCCTTTTATGTTGTTTCTTTTCTATTGTTTTTAATGAGTTTTCTATCTGTCGCATCTAACAATATCCAAATTGGTAGCGGCGGCGAGGTGATGAAAAACAGCCCATTTGGTATTACTCAAACCATGTTGATCATGGGATTAATTTCCATGTTTGCCGTGGTGAATTTTGTGGGCAGCACGGCTATCCGCAATCATCAGCATTTGATGGAGGAGCTGATTTATAGCAAACCCCTGTCGCCATTTGCATATCAATTTGGCCGCTTTTTAGGCAGTTTTGTTGTAGTGATGATGGTATTTGCGTTTATTCCCATCGGCTTAATACTCGGCTCCTTTATGCCATGGGTCGATGCGAGCCGCTTTGGGCCCTTTGCGTTATCGAATTATCTTGTGCCGTATTTTTTGCTCGCCATGCCGAGTTTGCTGCTGATCTCCACTCTTTTCTATGCGATGGCAAGTCGTTTTCGTTCTTTAATGGCGCTTTATCTGACTGCAGTAGCTATGTTGGTGCTCTATACCCTAACGGGTGAAATGGCGAGCCAGCCACAATATCGCACTATAGCAGCTTTACTTGATCCCTTTGCGCTGCGCACTTTTGCCGAAGTGACCCGTTATTGGACCATTAGCGAGAAGAATAACCAGTTAATTGAATTCTCGGGGTTAGTGCTGCAAAACCGCGCGTTATGGTTTGGGATTGCCTGCGTGTTACTGGCGGTTTCTGGGATTTTTCGTCAGCCGAGCTTGACCAAGAAGCGTGAGAAAAAATCTGATAAAGCGGGAGTCATGCCCAGCTTAGTGCCTTTGGCACAATTGGCTATGGCAACTGAACCTAATGGTCGCCAGCAATTTTGGACGCGCGTTAAATTTGAAGTACGCCAAGTGCTGTTTACCGCACCATTTGTGGTGTTAGGTGTACTGACTATTTTCAATTTAGTCGGCCCTATGTTCGATGATTTTGGTTGGTATGGCACATCTAACTGGCCACTTACCCAAGATATGGTAAATAACATTGCCGGCGCGACGGGGTTATTGATGGTGATAGTGCTGATTTATTACAGCGCAGAAATCGTCTGGCGTGAACGCAGTTCAGGAATGGGGGATATCGTCGACAGCGTTCCTGTATCAAACTTAAGTTTTTGGGGCTCAAAGCTCGTGTCTGTGGTCATAGTGATGACCTTGCTGTATGTGCTCGCTATGTGTACCACCATTGTTTTCCAACTGATAAAAGGTCAAGCCAATCTTGAGATTGCTCAATACCTTATCAGGCTGGGTTTTTATTATCTTTTGCCGCTGTTGATGACTGCTGTGCTGGCGTTTTTCTTACAAGTGCTGAGCCCCAACAAATACGCAGGTATGGGGCTATTTGTTGCTTATTATTTAACGACGTTTGTCATGGCAAACTGGGGATTTGGCCATAGCCTGTATAACTTTGGTCAATCGCCAACCTTAACTTACTCCGATATGAACGGCTACGGCTGGGGCTTATTAAGCCATGCACTCTATATGATTTACTGGGGGGCTTTTAGCCTTATCCTGTTTGTTTTAGGTTATGGTTTGTATCATCGCGGACCGCAGCAGAGTCTTAAGACTCGTCTGAGCTTACTGGGTTATCAGCTTGGTTTTAGTGGCAAAGCCATTGTGAGTGTTGCCTTAGTGGTGTTTTTGGGTATGGGCAGTTATTTGTTCTACCAGACCAAAGTGGTGAATCAGTTCCTCACTCAAGATGAGACCACAGATCTGCAAGCCGATTATGAGAAGGCCTTTAAGCAATACCAAGACATGCCGATTTTAGTGACCACTAAGGTTAATGCGAATGTCGATATTTTCCCTGAAGATCGCAAAATTGTCGCTAAGGTGATGTTTGAATGGCAAAACAAGTCGGATAAACCGATCGAGAAGATGCTAGTGCAATTACCCGAACACACTCAGGCAGATACGGTAAAAATCAATATTCCTAATGCTAACTTAGGTGAGTTTGATAGCCGCTATCGTAATACTTGGCTGACCTTTTCGACGCCAGTGCAGCCTAGGCAAGTGGTGCAAGGGGATATCCAATTAGTACGCGAGTCGGTGGGTGTTGCTGAATCTGGCTTTGATATGTCAGTGGTTGAAAATGGCACTTTCATCAATAACTTCGAGCTATTGCCGCTCTTTGGTTATCAAGATGGCTATGAGCTTATGGATCGCCACGAGCGCCAAAAACGCGATTTAGCCGAAAAAGCACGTGCGAACAAACTTGAGGACAGTCGCCATTACACGCAAAACTTCTTTGGTGTTGATGGTGATTTCATTCAATTTGAAGCCACTATTTCGACAAGTGCTGATCAAATTGCATTAGCACCAGGATATTTGCAAAAACAGTGGCAGCAGGATGGACGTCAGTATTTCCATTATTCGATGGACAGCCCTATGGTGAACTTCTACGCCATTATTTCGGGTCGTTATCAGGTAGAAAAAACCGAGCATAATGGTGTCGCCGTTGAGGTCTATTACCACGCAGATCATCCTTGGAACGTTGCGCGCATGATAGAGTCGGTTAAAGATTCTATCGATTACTACACACAAGCATTTGGGCCTTATCAACATAAGCAAATGCGAATTATGGAGTTTCCGGGTTACCGTAGTTTTGCACAAAGTTTTGCTAATACAGTACCTTACTCAGAGCGTATTGGTTTTATTACTGATTTACGCAATGAGGATAATATCGATCCTGTGTATTACGTCACCGCCCATGAAGTGGCGCATCAATGGTGGGGACACCAAGTGGGTGCTGCGGATGTGCAGGGCAGTGCTGTGATCTCTGAAAGCTTGTCGCAGTATTCGGCGTTGATGGTGTTGGAGAAAAAGTACGGCGATAAAATGATCCGTAAATTCTTGAAATATGAATTAGATAGATATTTACGTGGCCGTTCATCCGAGTCAATAAAAGAGATGCCTTTGCTGCGCAGTGAAAATCAGCAGTACATTCATTATCAGAAAGGCTCAGTGGTGATGATGGCGATTAAAGATGTGTTAGGTGAAGCGAAACTCAACGCGAATCTCAAAGCATTTTTAGCGCGTTATCAGTATCGTAACGATCCATTCCCAACCACGTTGGATTTGGTGAGTTACCTTGAGCAAGGGACAGATGAAGCGCAGGCTCGCTTTATCGATGAGTCTTTTAATGAGATTACGCTCTACGATCTTAGGTTAACCAATGCGGTAATGACGACTCTGCCAGATGGTAAGACGCAAATTGAGCTGACGGTCTATGCCAGCCGCAAGGTGGCCAGTGGTAAAGGTGAAGAAACTGAACAACCTTTAGATGCCATGATTGATATCGGCGCCTTTAGTGCCGATCCCGATAAGTTGAAGGACGATAAACAGGTGTTATTGATTGAGAAGCACAGGCTGGTCAGTGGCGAAAACAAGCTGACGATCACTTTGGCTGAGAAGCCCAGTTATGTGGGAGTCGATCCCTTTGTGAAACTCATCGATAGAGATGCGAAGGACAATATCTTTAAGCTGTAAATCAGTTATCAAACAAGCGCTTTAAAACCTACGCACTATCCGGCCTGAATGGCCAGATAGTGCGTTTTTTATGACAATACCCTTGGCTCATTTTGAAATTAATGCAAATTAGCTTGTTCTTCGCCGCTGTTTTTCCTAATGTGATTGCAAATGATTTTCAATGAGGCGTGTTATGAATACCCATCTGCAGTTACAGGTAAACCATTGGCTTGAAAATGATCCTGACCCTCGCACTCAATCCCAATTACAAACCCTAGTTGATAGCGGCAATGAAGCCGAACTCGCAGCGCGCTTTGCGGGTCGTTTAGAGTTTGGTACCGCAGGATTACGCGGGGTGGTCGGCGCTGGGCCTATGGGGATGAACCGTTTGGTGATCCGCCAAACCTCTGCTGGCCTTGGTGCTTATCTACTTGATCAGATTAAAGATGCAGCCGAGCGTGGCGTAGTGATTGGTTATGATGGTCGCCACGATTCATTTAATTTTGCCCATGATGCGGCGAGTGTGCTCACCGCTATGGGGATTAAGGTACGCTTAACGTCCAAAGTAGCGCCAACGCCGCTAGTGGCCTTTGGGGTAAAACATTTTAATGCGGCAGCAGGCATTGTGGTGACCGCGAGTCATAACCCGCCGCAATACAATGGCTATAAAGTCTATTGGGAGAATGGCGCGCAGATTATTCCGCCCCACGACTCTGGCATTGCCGCGCAAATTGAGCGCGCCGCAAATCAAGCGATTCCGTTTTTAGAGCATGATGACGCGGTAAAACAAGGTAAGTTAATTATCCTGCAGGACGATTTTTACCAAAGCTATCGTCATGGCGTGCAGCAAGCTGAGGTGCTGCAAAACCATACGGCTCCAGAAAAGGTCAGTTTAGCCTATACCGCCATGCACGGCGTGGGCGCTGAAATGGCTGAAACCGTATTGAAAGATGCGGGTTTCACTCAAGTGTATTCGGTAGCCTCCCAGCGCGAACCCGATGGGGATTTCCCGACGGTGAACTTCCCCAATCCGGAAGAAAAGGGCGCGATGGATTTAGTGATTGCTGAGGCGAAAAAACACGGCGCTATGCTCGCCTGTGCTAACGATCCCGATGCCGACCGTTTTGCGGTCGCAGTGCGTCGTGATGATGGCGAATACCAGATGCTGACGGGCGATCAAGTCGGTGTGCTCTTTGGGCATTACTTATTATCTCATGCCAAAGATCATCAACGTCTTACGGGCACAACGATAGTGTCATCGAGTCTGTTATCTAAAATTGCTCAAGGGTTTGGCACGCAAAGCTTTACCACGCTCACCGGCTTTAAGTGGCTGATGAATGTGGGTATCGCGAAAACGTCCCCTGAGGATCAATTCCTGTTTGCCTATGAAGAAGCCCTTGGTTACACAGTTGGCAGCATGGTGTGGGATAAAGATGGCTTGTCGGCGCTGGTGGCATTTGCCCAATTAACTGCCGAGCTGGTGGCGAAGGGGCAAACGATTTGGGACAGACTCGAGCAAATTTACCGTGAGCATGGCTTCCATCTCAATGCACAGGTGAGTATTGCACTAAAACCTGACACGCCTAATATTGGCGCCTATTTACGCGAACATCCCCCAGTGAAGATTGGTGAGCATGACGTGCTCTCAACCGATGATTTAAAAGCCCTTGAGCGTCGTTTTGCCGATGGTAGCGTTGAGAAAATCGACTTGCCACCGAGCGATGTATTAACCTACTGCTTAGCGGGTGGCGCTCGGGTAATCGTTAGGCCTTCGGGCACTGAACCCAAAATTAAGTGCTACTACGAAGTGGTCGAAACTATGGTCGATACGGATACCTTAGCCAGTGCCCAAGCGAGAGCGAGCAAAGCCATGGATGATTTTATTCAGGCGCACCAAGCCAGTTTGCCAAAGTAACGCTTTTAACTGCTAAGCCAAAACCCTCAACATTTACTTTTATTAAAAGGCTACTGACATCATGCTGTCAGTAGCCTTGTTTTATTCTTGTTGTCGCCCGTTAATGATTCAGTCCTGAATTTTATAAATAAGGTTTTGAATCATTGATATTTTTCAACAAGGAGAAAGTGAAAATGTTATCTATTGCACCGTTAGTTTGGGGTGAAATTCCAGTCAGTGACATGAACCGTGCCGTTGCTTTTTATCAGCAGCATTTTGGGGTTGAGTTTAAACGTGACGATATGGAAGATATGGAATATGCGACCATAGTCACCGAAGATGCGAGTGCGGCGAGCATAGGGTTAGTCAAATGCAGCATGAGTCAGCCGTCAATGCAAGGCAGCACTGTGTATCTGCATTTCAGCGCACAATTGCAACCTTTAGTGGATAAACTTATCGCAGCGGAGGTGACAATTATCCTGCCAGTCACACCGATTAAAGACGGTGAGTGTGGTTATATCGCCTTATTTGCCGATAGCGAAGGTAACAAAGTGGGTCTGTGGTCTAAGGATAAGTAGTCTCGAGTGATTAATGTATTAGCGTCGTGGCCTTAAGGCACGACGCTAAAATCACGCAATTAACTAAAGCATGGGTTTAGATTTCTATGGAAGAAACAAAGATGGATGTGGTTTACATTGATGCTCGACCGCTACTTGGGCTGAGCACCCGCACGAACAATCGGGCCGAAATGTGCGCCGATAGCGCTAAAATTGGCAATTTATGGCAAGCCTTTTTTGAATCATCCCAGCTCACGGCTATGCTCAATTCGCCCATGTATGGCGTGTATTATGACTATGAGTCAGACATGAATGGCGAGTTTGCTGTGCTGGTGGGCAAGGCAATTGATGCCCCAGTCGAGGCAAATCACTTCACGTCGCTGGAGCTTGAAGCTGGTAAGTACCTTAAATTCAGCGGTCAAGGTGACATGCCACAATGTGTTATCGATCTTTGGGGACAAGTGTGGGGCTATTTTAGTGCTAACGATTGTCCGCATCAGCGCCGTTATCAAACTGATTTTGAAGTCTATCTCAGCGCCACTGAGGTGGAGATTTATATCGGGATTTTATGATTTAAATCGTAAACTATCACTCAAGTGAGTATCAGGATATGCCAGTGATTTATGTAAACTCACAATGCTTAATCAACGGATAGGCAACTAAAGGATTAAATCAGAGTCAATGCGCCGCGCCGACCGCCTATTTCAAATAGTGCAAATTCTTAAACATAAACGCCTGACCACAGCCCAAGAGTTGGCTGAACGGTTAGAGGTGTCCACGCGTACGATTTACCGTGACGTGCAGGATTTGTGTTTAAGTGGCATTCCCATTGAAGGAGAGGCGGGTGTCGGCTATTTGTTGCGCCACGAGGTGAATGTTCCTCCCTTGATGTTTAACGAAGCCGAACTCGAAGCGATTCAAGTTGGCATGCGTATGGTGCAAACTTGGGGTGGTAAGGAGCTTGGTAGCGCTGCGAGGCAGGCGATGATCAAAGTCGAAGCCGTACTGCCAAAACGATTACAAGCCTATCAATCCTTGATGTTTTCACCGGATTTTTACCTCGACTCCAATGAGTTCCAATTCCTCGATCCGCTGCGTAACTCAGCTCAGCGCCGCGAATACGTCAAACTCTTCTATCAAGACGTCAAACTCGATGTCACCGAGCGTGAAGTGCGCCCGCTCGCCATCTATTTTTGGCGTGGCACTTGGACCTTACTGACCTGGTGTGAGCTGCGTTCGGCTTTTCGTAATTTCAGGGTTGATCGCATCACGGGTCTTGTACGGCTGAACCGTCATTTTGACCTAGCACCAGGGCAAGAGTTGGAAGATTATATTTGCCTGATGGATGAACAATCGAAGGCGCGAGCCGAAGTAAAAGATAAGCCACTCGAATGAGTGGCTTGTTAATACATTTCTAATTTTCTAGTAACATTCTGGTAATTCGCTAGTTGTATCGAGATCTCTTAGATACTAGTGTCAGAGCTGTTATTAAGAGCCTAAGCTCACCATTTTAATTGTTTAACATGACTTCGCTTGATTGCGAAATATTCAGTTTTTTGATTAAACCATCTTCATCATTATTTTGGATTTCGCCGACGGCAACTTGAATATTACGACTCAGTCCTAATTTTTGAGCGCTTTTAGGACGATTAGCAATATCTTCATCCGTTAGCGGATAGGATTCACTGGCATCGATATTAAATTGACTCGAATCTATTGCGGTAAATTTACCGCTGATAGGTGCGCCATGTTGTCTAACAATATTCGCTAATTGCCACTCAAAACCACTTTTTGACTGTGCCGAACTAATCGCTGCAGGCCAATCCCATACACCATAACCGTTTATATCTTGATGAAGATATTGATCGACTAAGGCTTCTGGCCCATTTAAGTTATTCGCATTCGCTCCGCCAAAGGTGTAAGGGAAGTTAGGTCTATTTGTCGGATGATTAATATGCGCATTACCTCCCCATTTTAAGAAGTTCTCATATTTTATATCGTACATCATATATAAACTTGAGGTGTATGGAACATCCGCTTTTTGTTTAAACAGAGTGATTGAGATATAACGTTTGCTGCGAGGCGGCATAATTGCGCGGTACTGTGCCTGACTCGAAATCGTTGTACTTTTACCGTCAGTTTCACTCCAGCCTTGGCTGGCGGAAAATTCGGCACTGATTTCAGAACTCGCTCCACCTATTCCTGGAATACCCACTTCATATTTATTGGTTACGCCAATTTTCTCGGAGAAGGAGAAATTATCGGTTTTGGCCCAGCTAGTGGTGTAATCATAGTTTAGAGTGGCGACACCGGTATCTTCGGTATCACCCCAGTTGTAAATCACTACGGGAGCCGTATAAATAGCTTCACGATCATAAACTTGAGGTGAACCTAACTGAAGGTTTTGAGGATTAGTTACAAAATGGATATTTTGTAAATTCACCTTCAAACGCTCATTCGCTCTGTAGCCGCTTGCATAAGGATCATTGCCGTTATAGCGGGCTTTAAGACTGTATTCGTTGCTCGATTCTCTTCTGACTTCGATATCTTCACCAACATACTGGGATGCAGTACCGCCAGCCCACGCATATCCAAGATGGTGTCCCAAGGAGAATAACGAGCTGATAAACGAGGGGTCGTTAATCACATCATTTTTAAGCGAATCAAGATCAGGGGCAGCGTGTTCTACCATTGACAGTTTTGGAATAGTATTCGGAATAGCTGCTTCGGCCAACAAAGAAACAGTTCCAAGTGCGGTTAAACAGGATAAAGTTAATATACTCAGGCTAGATTTTGTTCTCATGATTGTTCCTTTATTTTAATAAAATACGTCCTTTCATTGAGAGCGCCGATGGCAATTATATGTAGTCCAAAATCATATAAATAATCATTACTGCTAGGCACATCTAAAAACTAGCACTTTTATTTTTATTAAACAAAGTAAAAATATATTAATTTAAATGGTGTTTAATTTAGGTTAAAAGTGTTAATTGTTTTATTTTTAAACGGTATTTTAAACTTTATAATTTAGTGTATTTACTTTAAATTTTAATGGGTTGATTTTTATTCTTGGATTGATATTAATGGCATGGCGTATTAAATATTTATGCTGAATTTTATGTGGAAAACTTTTTAAATGGACTCTTTGTACCGAGATTTATATCGATAGTTATACCGAGAGTTATATCGAAAGCTATACCGAGATAAATACTGTAATAGATACAGTAAATAACATGTTTGAGCGGAAGTCTTTAGGGAATGAATAGTGTGAATATGGCTAGGTTAAGTATTTTCTCTTTGTGGTTTGAGTCTTTGTTATTGCAGACAAATCTCATCTCTCTCCATTATAGTCGATGTATGAAAGGCCGTTAAAGTCGCTACTTTTTTTGTAGATCCATAAGGGCATAGAGACATGAAGATTGTGGAAGATAAAGATAATGTGAAAGTGATTTTCTAATACACGAGTATCTGAGGGGATGAAGTTGGGTAAAAGTGTGGTAGAGGCGGTATAAGTGCTTGTGCAAGAGCCAGTGCCACAGAGGGCACTGGCTCTTTGTTTTCTTAATGGATCAAGAAAAACAGTCCCATACTCAACACTGTGGTCAGCAAGGTATTACGGGTGACGAGCGCGAGTATCGTCGCGACCACGGCGCAGATGAGATAGCTGTTGTCTAAGCTGAGATCGAGCTGGCCTTCTTGCACAAATACTATGGGCGCGAAGATAGCGGTCAATACTGCAGGGGCTGAGTAACTTAAAAAAGTTTGGGTGCCCTTACTTAATCGCAGCGGTAATTTAGGTTCGAGCAGTAAATGACGACTGATAAACACAACCGCCGCCATTGAGAAAATCATTAACCAAATCATGCTTTTTCTCCTGATGCACTATTTGTCTTAGTCCCAGTTGCTGCTTGGATTTGTGTGCTTGCTAGCTCAGTTGCGGGTTGTTGTGCGCGTTCCGCTTCCTTGGTCACTTTGGCGTAAAGTACGCCAGCTGTCATTCCGGCTATGGCGGCGATCAGTAATCCCGCTTGAATTTCAAATAAGGCGCATACCACGGCAAGGGTGAGCGAGACTAATACACAGACGAGAATCGACGGTTTTTTTACCGTGGGCACGACCAGCGCGATAAAGGTGGCGGCGATGGCGAAATCGAGCCCAAGTTCGCCTAAGTTCTCGATAGCATTGCCCGCCACTATGCCAAGCAAGGTTGCTATGTTCCAGCCGATATAGAAACTCAAGCCGCCGCCGAGTGCATACCAAGGGTCGAACTTATGCAACTTGCCTTGATTAGCGATGGCAAACAGTTCATCCGTGAGCAAAAAGCCCAATGTCAGGCGCCACTTTAATGGCAAGGGACTGATTTGACTGCGCATCGCCATCGCATATAACAGATGGCGCGAGGTGATGAGTAGCGTAGTAATTAAGATACTCCACAGACCAATACCAGCTTTGACCATGCCGAGCGCCACTAACTGAGCCGCGCCCGCGAAGATAATGGCTGACATGGCTTGGCTTTCAATGGGCGTGAGCCCAACCTCAATAGCGAAAGAGCCCGCTAAAATGCCCCAAGGAACCACTGCTATTGTCAGCGGCATCATGGCCAAGGTGCCTTTTAAAAAAGCCTTGGCTTTTGTGGGATGCGCGGGAGAAACATCGGGTTCTATAAGCTTGTCGGTGGTCACTTTGGCTCCTAAAAATTGCGGCGACACTAGGGCCGCTGTTAAACAATGAATGCTGGGATAAGGTTTGCTTGCTCTGTTATTACCGCTCAGTTACGACTCTTTCTTAGAGACTAGTGTTTAGCCATGGCAGACCTGTTATTAGCCGGCCTGTTATTAGGGATAGAAAGCAAGCATGAGCATGGCAGATTAACCTAAAGTGATTGTTTAGGCTTGGATAATATTGCGGCCTATTTCTTTGGCAAATTGCCCCGGCGTTACGCCGACGGTCTTTTTAAAATGCCGATTCAAATGGCTTTGATCGTGAAAACCACAATCGAGGGCGACATCAAGCAGCCGTGTGCCTTGCTTGATTTTCCCCTTGGCGAGTCTCACTCTGGCCTGAATTTGGTAAGCGTGGGGCGGTAAGCCGTAACAACGCTGAAATTGCTTGAGTAAATAATAGGGGCTTAATCCTGCAAGCGTTGCCAGCTCTTCAAGGGAAATATCGGCCGCAGGATGATCGTCGATAAAGGATTTCACCAGCGCCAATGAAGGCTTAGCTATTGCCGCGAGGTTGTCGCTTGGGCGATGCTTGCCATGGCGCGCCATTAACTGCATTAGGCTTGAATAGACTAAGCTTTCACGCAGCAAGCGATTATCCGATGTATCTAAGGTATTAAAGGTGAGGCGCAGCAGTTCGGCTAATTCGGGATCGTACACTACGGGATCTGGGAAATAGGGCGCTCCGCTGTTTGCTAGCTCACTGTTTATATTGGCAAACTGCGCGGGTACTGGATACATGGCACGATAGGACCAACCGCTCTCAGTGGCGCTACAGCCATTATGCACTTCATCAGCATTGACGAGAATGATGCTGTGCTTTGGCGCCACATGGTTGCCACCAGTGCGATAAAAACGCTGCGCACCCGTTTCAATCACGCCGACTGTGTAACCTTCGTGGGTGTGCCGACTAAAATTTTGTTTATGGTAGTGGGCATTGAGTAACTCCAGGCCACCTAATTCATCGGCAATCTGGTAGGCCGCATGTTCTGTATTCATTAAGCCTCCTTTCTTGAATGGATGAATGGGCGGGTTATGCCTGATAGTAACCCAGAAATCCTCAGCGCTTTTGTACAAAATTGCGCATATTGGATTTTGTTCTGCGCTTAATGGCGGTTTATTAATCATTATTGCTAATATTGGTCACTTGATATTAGCCAGTTGATGTATTTGTCTCTTGATATATTAGCCAGTTGATATTTGGGGGCCCAGTCTTGGTCGCGACTGGCTTTGCTTAGGTCGCCTGCTGTAATGGAGTCAGATCCGCGCCCGCGATGGCGTGTAGATGCTGAGTGATTTTCTCTATCGGCCAATCCCACCAAGCGATGGTCACGAGCTCATCTATCACATCTTGCTCGAATCTGAGCTTGATGACAGTGGCAGGATTACCGCCAACTACAGCGTAGGGCGGCACATCTTTTGTCACCACGGATTGACTGGCAACAATGGCGCCGTGGCCAATTTTCACTCCAGGCATGATAGTGGCGTTATAACCAATCCACACATCGTTACCGATACAGGTGTCGCCTTTATGGGGTAAATCGGTGGGATCTGGCATTACTTTTTCCCAGCCATTGCCGAAGATATAAAAGGGATAAGTCGAAAAGCCAGACACTTGATGATTGGCGCCATTCATAATGAATTTCACGTCTTTCGCAATAGCGCAGAATTTACCAATAATCAGTTTATCGCCAACAAAGTCAAAGTGATAAAGCACATTCGACTCAAATCTTTCAGGCCCTGCAGGATCGTCATAGTAAGTATAATCGCCGACGATAATGTTCTCGCGAGTAATAAAGTTTTTAAGAAAGCCAACCTGAGGGAAGCCTTTCATCGGCGCTTTATCGTTGGGATTTGGGCCTAATTGGGAATGGGTTGTTGTGTCAGGCATAACGGTCTCCATCGTTAAAGTACGTCTTAACTCGTGCATTCTTTTATAAGATTGATGTGCGAATTTGTGGTGCCTATTGCGGTGTTGATTGTGGTGCCTATTGCAGTGGTGCCTGTGGTGGTGTTGATAGCGGGATGAGTCGGATTAATACTCGCCCGTCACCACAAGTGTATTTTCAATAGGTTCAACCACTAAGGCAAGCGTAGTTTTGTCTCGCATAAAGCCGACAGAGCAAATTGCCATCGCGCCGTTACCACAGGTTATTTCAGGGTAATCTTCTGTCATTGGCGTTTCATCTTCTGCTACGGGCGCTAATACCCAGCCAGCAGCTAATAAACTCGATTTCACCTCAGCATACTTTTTACCCCATAACGCGCTGCTGTCCTGTGCTTGAGCAAATTGAGGCAATGCGCCAAGACTTAGCATGATCAGTGGGAGAATGATTTTTCGCATATAAGGCCTTAGTTCCTATGTGGTTTCGGGGATGATTGATGGTTAATTTTTAAAGGCTAAATCAACGTCGTGGGGCTTCACCCCACACCCCAATCCCATTAAGCCTTTGGTATGGCAGATAGTCTGTTACTCACAATTAGGGCATTCTAACAATTTAACAATGAGTGTCTTGTTAAATCTTTCTTCGTTAAATAATTTAAAAGCAAAGTCAAAGTCGTGGGGCTTCACCCCACACCCGACCAAGAGGGGATCAACAGCAATCCCCTCTTGGATCTCCCTTGCCGCCCCCAACGGAGTTGAAAGCCCCTTGGGCATTAAGCGTCCTTATGCTATCGCGTCAGACGCTCGTCCCTGATTCGACTGACGCTATCTCGGCTTCCCTGCCTCGCTCACGCAACGAACGCAAATGCCCTGCGGCAACTCCGAGGGGAAGGTGAACTCCTTCAGCTTTTGTGTTGTTTGCAAGTCATGCAAAGTAAACCGAGTAATGCTTACAACCACTTTTAGACATTTAACAATGGGTGTCTCTTTAAATTATCCCAAATCCAACAAATCCGCATTAGGTAATGCGACCATTATTCGCTGTGGTCGCCAAAGCCGCGCCGCCGACCGCCGTATGATGGCCGCAGAAATGGATATCAGCCCCAGTGTGCTGGCGAAGCTGGTTCCATTGGATAATGTGATGAAGGATATGAATACCAATCAGGTAGTAAAGGGAAATATTCAAGGAGGCAAAATAGAAATAGTTAAATTGTGCACATAAACTAAGAAAAATAGTTCATTGATTAAGTTTGTTCATATGATTAACATTAGTAAAACCAACCTACTATTATACATTTATGAGCACAGTAAAACTAAAAGACTACAGGCCTTTTCAAATTATTTCTATTATTGGTTTTATTATATTTACCATATCATCAATCTCGATAATAATTAATGATGTTTTGGAATATGACTCTAAGCTGTGTGCCTCAAACATCTGCTTTTCCTATTTTACCAGTCTATTCAGTTTTCCAATTGATGTGGCGAAGGCTACAGTTGCATTACTTGCACTAGCAGCTCTCTTGCATAAAAGTGAGGAAACTCAGTATCAAATTAAAATATCAATATCACAAAATACTTATAGCAATTATTTTCATCATCGAAAAATAATTAATGAAGAGTTGGATAGTAAACTATTGGATAGTAAACTATTGGATAGTGATGTAAAGATTGTTAGCTTTAACTCTTTTTACAATCTTTTATTCCCAAAAAACAAACCAAATAAATTTGAATTTACATCAGACATAAATGATGTTGAAGTTCTATATAGGGATTTTTTTGACAATTTATTTAGTCAAAGTTCCTTTGCCAGAATTTATGGTCGTGGAGGTAGCTTAGGAACTGGTGTTGTTCGGCTTGGAAGTGTAAGCATTAAAGATAAATTTGATATTATTCGCGAGTTTGATGATGCGATTTTTGAACTGCTTGAGTCTCTTGGTTTAAGGGTTGCTACTGAACATTACACATTGAATAAAAGCTATGCAGTTTATAAAAGTAGAGCCCTTTCATTAGAGGAGTTTAGTACCGTAGAATATGAAAGTATATCAAGTTATGATATATCAAAAATGTTAATTCTTATACGGAACATTGGAGAGGTAATCAATAAATTATCATACTCTAATAGAGAGTTAAGTTTTTTAACTGTCGGGGATGACATATTTAGACAAAAATTTAGCACTAAAGACACATTTTTTATGGTTGTGGGTAATATAGATGCTCAAAAGAAAAAAATAATTAAAGATATAATTCAACCATAATCACTCACGTACCCGTTAACGGGTACGCTTTTCTCCTGCCTAAAATCTTCGTGTACCTATAAGCGTATTTAGCCAACGCTGTGAAGCGTTGGCACGTTAGCCCGCCGTGAGGCAGCGTATCCCAAGGGGAAAACCATGCTTAACTTTTGTGGCGATTGCTGTCGGCGTGTTTGTGGCGTTAATCGCGTCCCGTCTGTTCGTCGTTTAATTGATTAAGGGGTAGAACAAGCGCAATAGCTAAACTTCCATCTTTTTAAAACGTTGCCGCAGATTACACCGAAATTTGCCAAGGGCGAATTCCATTGCTGACGTGACCTTCGATGACATGGATGTCATCGTAGAGCCGCCATGGATGGCTTCACGGCGTGTCACGGAAGCAGTTGAATTCGGCGTACCTGCTACAGGTGCAGAGTGCTTTGTTTTTGTTATTTAACGTAAGGTTTCGCTAATTTTGTGCCGTGAATCAAATCAGCCGCAAAGATCTTTGCGACTGTTTTGCTATTTGAAACTTTTTATCTGAAAGCCGCTATTGGGAAATTCACTCTTCACAACTCACTATTCAGAAACCATCGCCATGAGTGCGGGTAAAAACTCGTTATCTAGTGCGGCGATTTCACTTTGTTCAACAAGCACTTGATTGAGGATGTCATGGCTGGTGAGGGGGTTGGCGAGTACTACGCGAAACACCACGGTCGCTTGTCTAAAATAGCGGGCGGGCTGAATACGGGTGCGGGAGACGAAGGATTTACCCTGTTCGCGTTGGTGCTTTTGAATAAACTGAGTAAGACCATCGAGCAGCTCGTTAAAGCGGGCGAGTCTTAAGGTGTCTGCTTGCTCACAGGCCAGCTTCATGGCGGCTTGGACGCGGGCGGGGACATAACGGTAAGTCAGCAGACACAGTTCTGGTTCAGTAACCAGCTCAAAATCCTCATGGGCTTTGATTTGTTCGGCAAAATAACGGGCTTTTTCAAGGCTGTTATTGATTAAGATTTCATACCCATCGCGGCCGATGATCTGTAAGCAAGCGTGCACTAACATCGCCATGCCGGGGCGTGAGCCTTCCAGCGTTTGGCTGCCGAGATCCTTTGAACCACGGCGCAGAATATATTCGGCGTGGTGGGCAATGGCGTGGGCAAACTCTGGGTCTTTAAATAACACCATGCCTGCGCCCATAGGCACGTACATTTGTTTGTGGGCATCGATGGTAACTGAGTCTGCAAGTTCGATACCTGCAAGTAAGTGGCGGTATTTATTGGATAATAAACTTGCGCCGCCCCAAGCTGCATCCACATGGAAATGACAATTTAACTCTTTTGCCAGCGCCGCTAACTCTGTCAGTGGGTCAACATTACCGGTTTCTGTGGTGCCCGCCACGCCAACAATCGCTAACACTTTGATGTTTTTACTGGCAAGTTCAAGGGAGGCTTGGCGCATTTTCGCTACATCGACCTTGTTATCGCTGCCCGTGGGAATGCTGATGATATTATCGCGGCCAATGCCAAGCAGATCGACGGCTTTGCCTAGCGAATAGTGGCCTCGCTCCGAGACCAAAATCGCTAAATCGTCATAGCCATAGTGGTGCAGTGCCTTGAGTAAGCCTTCGCGGCTGACGCCTTTAAACTCACCATCGGCTTTCAATAATTGGTTACGGGCAATCCACAGGGCGGTGATGTTGGCCACTGTGCCGCCGGAGCAAAATGCGCCGAGGGAATGATTGGCGCTGTGCATCCAGCTTTGATAAAAATCCGTATCTTGGTCGTAAATCAAATGGTGCATCATGCCGAGCACTTGGCGCTCAAGCGGCGTAAAAGCCTTCGAGGTTTCGATTTTGACCAGATTTTGATTGAGTCCCACCATCATTTTCGACAGCGGCAACACAAAGTAGGGCAGTGCCGACGTCATGTGGCCGATAAAACTCGGTGCCGCTGTGTGTACCGAATGCGCCACCAGATTTTGCATAATTTCGTCGGTGTAATCGGAAACAAAACGCGGCTGAGTTGGGATCTCAAAGGCTTGAAAATCGGTTTCAATTTCCGACAAGGGTTTTTCGAGCGCGGCGATACTGTCACCCAAAAAGCCTGCTAAGTCCTCGGAGAGCTTCTGCTCGATAATACTCAGCGTTGATCCTGCATCTTCCGGTGCAGTAAAAATGCGGAGCAGACTTTCTTCGGATGCTGTGGCTTGGCGAGGGAGTTTCTGGGTCATGGGGCTTGCCGTCTATTAATTTTTATAGTGAAACCGCAAATTGGCTCGAAGAGTATAACGGACCAGTGACTTTCGACCAGTGATGCGCGATCAGTGACTCTCAAAATGTTCAATCAGCGGAATACCAAAAAGGGAGCTCACTTTACTGCAAGGCCTTTTAGGCATCAAGCACTAAAATTTGTGTTACCAAAGCGTTGCGGCCTAAATAAGCAAAGGCGCCGTAATGGCGCCTTTATTCAAGTCATCAAACTGAAGGAATAACTCAAGCACTAGCTCGAGTATTAGCGCTGGCCCAACATGAGTACCGCGCCGATATTTCGGGCGGTATTGCAAAGGTTTAACTTGGCATTGGCCAGTACATCATCGAGCGGACTTAAGTGCGGAATGATAGGGAAGATAGCCGCCATACCGTGATCCAATATGGCATTGGCGTTGTCACCTAGGCAGCCCGCGATACCGATAGTAGGAATGCCCTGCAGTTGGGCTTGCTTTAACACACCCATCGGGGTTTTTCCAAACACGGTTTGCCCGTCGATGCGGCCTTCACCTGTGATCACTAAATCAGCGCCACGGATTTTGTCAGCAAGGCCAACGGTTTTCATTACAATTTCAACACCGGGTTTAAGTTCGGCATTTAAAAAAGCCATCACGCCAAGACCCATACCGCCCGCAGCACCTGCACCCGCATGTTCACGGTGATCTGTCATGCCACTTTGGGCAATCACATCGGCATAATGGGATAGCGCTAAATCGAGCTGCTTAACCATCGCAGGCGTTGCGCCTTTTTGCGGGCCAAAAATCGCCGATGCACCACGCTCACCGCACAGCGGATTGTCAACATCGCAGGCGACTTCGAAGCTGCACTCACGTAACAGCGGATGAGCGTTTGAGACATCGATTTGGGCAAGGTTCGCCAGCGCCGCGCCGCCAGAAGGCAAGGTTTTACCTTGGCTATCGAGCAATAAAATGTCCAGCGCTTGGGCCATACCCGCGCCGCCATCGTTGGTGGCACTGCCGCCTAGACCTAAAATGATGTGCTTTATCCCCCGATTAAGCGCATCACAAATCAGCTCGCCCGTACCGTAACTGGTGGTCATCAGCGGGTTACGTTGCTCCCTTGGCACATGGTGCAGACCAGAGGCCGAGGCCATTTCAATCACGGCAATCGCGCCAGTATTTGGAACCGTTGCAGAGCCATCATTAGAGCGACTATCCGAGTCATTATTCGAGTCACTATTTGATAGATTACCAAGAATGCCATAGTGCGCTTGCACCCTATGCCCCAGTGGGCCCATGACCTCTAGGCTGACAATACTGCCGCCCGTGGCATCGACCATAGATTGCACTGTGCCTTCGCCGCCATCGGCAACGGGAATTTTGACTATGTCGCAGTCGGGTATCACTTGTCTTAAGCCTTGCTCGATGGCGTTAGCTACTTCGAGTGCGCTTAAGCTTTCTTTAAATGAGTCGGGGGCGATAACTATTTTCATTAAAAATCCTACAGCTAAATGGGATAAAACAGGGCTCAATGTTGAACACTAAACCCAATGCCACTTACGTTGGGTACAACAGTTTTCCTGTGCAAACACTGAAGGATATAAACGTATTAATATCCATCACTGGCACATTGAACTGTTGCAATTATTTGGGCGATAAAAAAGATATCTTGGGCGCGGTTAGCGCCCAAGGGAAAAGCTTGAATCAAGGTTAAATCACTATTAGAGCAAGACTAAGCTGAGCACATACACAGTCAACATGGCGGTGATACCTTGAATAAGGGTTGCCATGGTTTGTGCTTTGTAAGCTTGTTTCACACTCATGCGGCTGAATTGAGTGACGACCCAGAAGAAGCTGTCATTGGCGTGGGAAACCGTCATTGCACCGGCACCAATCGCCATAACCGTTAATACGCGGCCCATATCGCTGCCAAGGCCAATATCACCGAGCATAGGCGCAACCAGTGCCGAGGTTGCGACTAATGCCACAGTCGATGAACCCTGCGCCGATTTAAGCGCCGCGGCGACGATAAAGGGCATAAAGATACCGATACCGAGTGCCGACAGTGATGTGCCTAAAAAGTCACCGATAGGCGTAGCTTTCAAGACAGCACCAAAGGCGCCGCCTGCACCTGTGATTAAAATAATCGGCGCGGCTGTGACTAACCCTTGGCTGATGCGCTCGCTAAATTCACTGATCTTATTCTCACCTTTTAATAACGACAGGGATAAGAATAGGCCAATCATCAGAGCGTTAACGGGCTGACCGAGGAACACTAGCGCGTCAAATAACCCTGCTTTACCTAAAGGCGCTGAAGGGAAGTTAGCGATAGAACCTAAACAAATTAATACGATAGGTACAAAAATCGGTGCGAAGGCTTTTAATGGGCTGGGCAGGGTGCCATAGCTTTTTTTCAGGGTTTCATAGTCACTCGCTTCCGCTTTAAGCTCCTGCGCACCTTCACCGTCTGGTTCAACATCGGCAAAACGGTTCGCCCATAACATGCCCGCTAATGCGGCAACGGCGGCCACAAAAAGACCCACGCCAATCACTAAGCCTAAGTTCGACTCTAAGCCTAAGTTACCCGCAGCGGCGATAGGACCCGGCGTTGGCGGTACAAAGGTGTGAGTGGCATACAGGCCCGTGGCTAAGGCAACGCTCATGGAGACGCTAGAGACCTTCATGCGATTGGCCATCGATTGTTTTAGCGAGTTCAAGATCACAAAGCCCGAGTCACAAAAGACTGGAATAGACACTAGATAGCCGATGACCGACATAGTTAATGTCGGGAAGCGTTTACCTAATACCTTGATCACCACATCAGCCATGGTAATGGCGGCGCCGCTTTTTTCTAGAATAATACCTATGATAGTCCCCAAGACGATCACAAGGCCGATATAACCTAAGATACCGCCAAAACCTGTAGTGATGGTTTTAGCGATTTCTCCGCTCGGTAAGCCATAGGCGAACGCCGCGATAAAGGCGGCCAGAATTAAGGTTAAAAAGGGGTGGAGTTTAAATTTTGAGGTCGCGATAACAATAAATGCAATCACGCCGATAAGAATAAGCACTAAGTTCATATTATGTCCCGTTCAGTTCTTGGCTGAAGTTTTTGAGTAAGTTTTTTGACTTATATTGTAGGGCGCAGTGCTTATTTGGGCCTGAGTCCAAATGAGGGCTGCTTTAAGGTTATCCTATTTTAAGATCATCCTATTATTGTGCAGGCATGCTTGAATAGCTTTGGCTAAACCCACGGAATTACCGCGTTATGTTTCGCCATTTTTGTGCTCACGCACAAAAATGCTTAGGTGAATTCGAATGTAAGAGGAGGCGTTTTGTCGATAAGGGGGGCTTGTCGGTTAAGGGTTGGCAAATAGGGCTATTTGCCAACCTTAAATAGGAGGGATTTGGCTTAACTCGTCGTTTTATTGGCGACGAATAAAAGATTCTACATAGGCAGCGGTGCGAGCATTGAGTATCGGATCTGCAGACGCGGCAATGCCCTTAGGTAATAACAGCGGGTTGAAAATACCTTTATCGCACTGTTGCACTTGGGGATCGCTATCTCGCTCACCGTTAATCACCACTTGGCCAACCAGCAAACGCTGGCGAGTCTCAGGCCAAATCACGGTAGGGTCATTAATCTCATCGCCCGTTTCAGCCAGTTGAATATAGAGGTTCCATTGTGCCGGCTGGGTTTTAATGCGCTCGAGCAATTCTGCCTTTAAAAAATCGTCACCCAGATTAGCAAGTTCGCTGGCTGATAGTGCAGCTGTGCCCGCGACAGGTTCAAAAATCCACTTACCCGCAACCGTTTCACCTTGCTGAGCGCCGCCTTTTTGGGTGCTAAACAGGAAGCTATTCACGCCGTAGTAGCGGCTGTTGGCAAAACTTGGGCTAGGAGGCAGCTGTTTGACATAGTCGAAAAAGGCTTTAGCGCTGGGTTGATTGTCGATAAGCCACTGTTTACCTTCTGCGCCTTGTTTCACTTTGGTCTGAAAGGTAAAAAAGTCTTCTAGATTACTGGCGAAGAAAACGGGGACGTTAGTGGTAACAAAGTTAAGGTTTTCTTTATCGCCATCTATTTTGAGTGACATAAAGCGCCCAGCGGTTTTATCGGAGATCTGTGGATTCGTGCCACCAAGGGAAAAACGGGCAGTGACTTTAATGGCATCTTGATTAAAAAACGGAATCGCCAGTGTTTGTTGTAATTGCGGATCCGGTTTAAAAGTGCCTGAGGTGCAAAATCCTTTCGTGTGATTACGCAGTTTAACCTTTTTACCCGCCTCGCGACTTGCCGCATCGGGCGTGCCATTCACGGCATCAACCAGCTCTGGAATGGTTTTTTCGGCTGCGACTAATGTCGGTGAAGTTAGCGCTAAGCCTGTGATGAGGCAGGCTTTGGCGAGTAAAGTCAGTTTGAATGGGGTCATTGCAATTCCTTTCAATGGTCTAGGTCGAGCGTTCGACATGTCGACGCGAGATTGTTATTAGAAACTATAGGAAAGGGGATACGGTATAAATCTTTCAATCGATCTGTTAATTAATGCCTTACTGACTCAATTGCATAGGAAATAACACCCGTTATCTTGGGGTTGCCGAAGTATCAAGCAGTTGTCCAAGATACAAACTCAATAATCCATGCAGGGATTGGATATCGGCTTGGGTGATTTGCTGAATTTTATCGAGGCGATATCTAAGTGTGTTGCGGTGTATAAACAGCGCATTCGCACATTGCTGCGCATCACCAAAGTGGGTGATATAGGCGGCTAAGGTTTTGCGTAACTGGCCGTTTTTATCGGCTTTGGCGAGTTGCTGATAGGGTGACGCTAGTGCCTGACCACGCCAGTCATGTTTAAGTCCCGCAAGTAGTACTTGCAGGGAATAATCTTCGAACAGGTATTTATTACCCTCTGCATTGCGCTGTTTACCTAGGGCTAAGGTTTCTTGTGCGGTTTGATAGGAGCGCGCAATACCGCCTTTTTCGGGAAAAAAGTGGCCCAAGGCAATTTTAAAGTTTAAATCCATTTGGGCGGGTAAGCGTTGTAACAGCTTGTCGATACGCTGATTTTCAAGCTCAGGATCCCATTGTTTACCATCTAAAAAAGCGGGCTTTAGGATAACCAATTGCGACATTGAGGTCATGGCAATCAAGTTGCCACGGTCAGGGTATTGCAATAGATGCAGCACTTGCTTGAGGGTTTCACTGACTCTGGGGCTGCGTTCATCGGCGGACTGAGCGGAAGCTTCTGCTAAGTACAAGACCGATGAGTTGGCGTCAGTCTTTAAATGTTGTTTTTGGGTGTGTTTCTCGCTGATCTCAATAATGGCCGCGACCCGTGGCAGGCTGATATTAATTTCTAACTGTTTTGCCCAGCGATGCAACTGCTCATCATCGTCGGTTTCAGCTTTGATCAGCTGCAAAATAAACTCTTCGCGCTGGCGATTCTCCCACTGCAATTTATCCTGCAGGTTGGCTTGTTCGACAATCATTTCGGCGGTCATTTTGAGTAATTCACCGTAATGGGTAAGTTCACTTGGATCGCCAGTAATGCCGACAACACCTATGATTTGTCCTTGATAATGCAAGGGTAAATTGATGCCAGGTTTAACGCCATGTAACCCAGAGGCCACTTCTTGGCTTATCTCCACATTGCGATTTTGGGCAATTGCCAGCAGCGCGCCTTCGTGGGTTGAACCAATACGTTTAGGATCGCCTGAGCCTAAAATCACTCCTTGGCCGTTCATCACATTGATATTGTGGCCAATGATTTTCATTGTGCGACTCACAATCTGTTTAGCGATGGCAGAATCAAGCAGATACATATAAGTGCCTAGAGTGGTTGAAGGTTTAACAGGGATGCAATACGCATTCTTAATCTGGGTAGCATATCGCGTTCAAACTCAGGATGCTGCTTAAGCCAGAGATTATTGCGTGGGCTCGGGTGCGGTAAGACAAAATATTTAGGCCAATATTGCTGCCACTGCGCGCACGCTTGGGTCACTGTGATGGGTTTCAGTTTGGGGATGGTTTTTGCTTTGGCGCTGGACGATACATTTATGTGGGTTGTTTGAGGCTCAGTGAGCGGCGAAGTGAGGTTTATGGCCACGGACGATTCACGCGGTAGATGATAATCGATGGCATATTGGCCGAGGATCACGATTAGCTCAATTTGTGGCATTAACGCAAGTAAGGCTTGATGCCAAGTGGCGGCGCATTCGGGGCGCGGTGGTTTATCACCCTGCTTTTTACCGTTTTTTTCGATACTGCCCGGAAAACAAAATCCCATAGGGACAATGGCAAAAAGGGCAGGGTCGTAAAATTGCTCACGGGTGACATTCAACCAAGTACGCAGCCGTTCACCGCTGGCATCGTCAAATGGGATGCCTTTATGGTGCGTTTTCACGCCCGGAGCTTGGCCGGCAATCAAAATCCGCGCTTGGCTACTGGCCTGCAATATCGGTTTGGGCGCTAAGGGCAAATCAGCCTGACATAAAGTACAGGCGTTAATTTTTGTCAGCAGCGCTGTCATTGATGCAGAACTGGGCGGCGATACCGTTTCGCTTAGCGGTGATGACGCCGGCGCGTTAGTGCAATGTGTTTTAGTCAAAATTTGTCTTAGTCAATGGTCAGTGGTCAGTCGTCAGCGCTAGTGGTCAATGGTAAATGTCATCGCTCATTCATCGTTGTTCATTAATCGTCGCTCATTCATTTTCAATCAGGATTGGAACATCATCGCCGTTTGATACAGCCAGTAGCCAAAAAGACCGTACCCTAACAATAGGCCCAAGTAGCTTAATAACTTAGGCACTCTACTTGGGCTTGAAGCCAAACAGATGTGGGTTAGCACAATGGTAAAGAAGGCTAAGGGGGCAATGACATAGCTTAAGGCTAGGATGAATAATGCCCCTAGGCTGATGATCCAATCGGCATTGCGATTGCTGGGCTTATCGATTTGGCACAGTTGTAGCGGCAATAATATCAGTCCAATCCCCACACAAATAATGCCTAAGTTCAGGGCGAAATCACTCCAACCTCTGTGATCATATATGGCTAACGCGACGGCAATCAGCGGTACGATTAATGCGCTTAATACATGGCGTTTGGCAAAGGCGGCGCTGCGATACTGACCCGCAAAAAAGAACAAACCCTGTAAAAATAAATTGATTAAGGTAAAACCGCCGAGGCCGAGAATGATAAACAGGCTGGCGGTGCCGCCCGAGGGGTCGAACGCCAAGGCGGGCAAGGGCAATAGACTCAGCCCCAGTAGGGCAGGAAGCGATGAAAACCACTTAGATTCGCAGAGGGGAGAATAAATACGCATGGGCTCAGAGGATTAACCAAAAGATTGAATTAAGATCCGCTAAAGTGAGCTAAAACTCAAGGAATAAGGTTTTTATGGGCGGACTTTTGCGCCAGAGTCTGATCTTATTCAAGATTTTTACTTTTATCAGGGCTGATGTAATGATTTTACATCTGACTTTGCATGTGACTGCCGCGGTTAAACAAAAGCCCGCAAAATGCGGGCTTTTGGATTGTCTATCGTTGAGGATTAGATCTTGTAGCTCATGCTTAACATGATCATCTGCGCTGTGTAGTCATGGCTGTTATCACCAAAACCTACGACGTTCCAGATCCCATTGACGGCGATATCATTGGCAGCGTCATTGTCCTTATAGTTCTCAATTTTATAATCGAAGCGCAGCGCCATTTTCTCGGTGGCTTGATATTGAGCATATAAGTTAATGTTGTGCACTTTGGCAAAATAATCGCCGTAGTCGCCTGTGATACCTTGTCTAACTTGGGTGTTACTGTTGGAGTCTGAATAGGTGTAATCCAGTCCCATGCGTAACTTGTTTTCAAGTAAGTTGTTGTAGCTAATGCCAGCGCCAACAACATCGACTTTATCTTCAATGAAGCCTGTCCAGGTTGGGGTGCTGTAGTTGCTGCTTCCCGCCTGTTCAGATTCAATGATTTGATAGTTATAGAAGGCGTTCGCCAGTAAATCATCGGTGATCATGTAGCTGATGTTGGCATCATAACTGGTGTCTTTTGACTCAGTTAAACCGATGACAGTATCTGTGTAGTCATCTAATGCGTAACGGGCACCGAAATCTATGGTCAGGCTTTCGATAGGCGAGTGAGTGACTCGTGCTTCCACTTGGGTTCTGTCACGGTTCGCCAGATTGTACTTACGCAACAGGCTGTTGGTTTCAGACGATGTCCATTCAGAGGCTTGATATTCAGAGCCATCACGTTGACCGTAACTGCCCTTAACCCACATATCCCAAGTCTCGAAGCTGTTGACTCTGAAACGCGCCCAAACCGTGTTCTCATCCGTGGTTTCACGGTCTTGATAATTACGTTCGTCACGTCTGAAGTCATAGCCGCCATCGAGTTTCATGCCGCGGGTAATACGATAATCCGCCGCCACTTTGAAGCGTTGGCTAGTGTTATCGTAAGGGGTGTTATAGGCCACCTTACCGTTGACATTGTTGATGCTGACTTGGGTCCACTCTTCAATCTGCGTATTGTTATCGCGGTCGTTATAGTCGTAGCTACCACTTAAGCGCAGTGAGTTGGTGACTTTGCTGACCACTTTTAAGTTCAAACCGATAAGGTCGACCTTGGCATCAAGGGCTTCAGTTGGCACTTGATAACCATAACCTGAAGTCACTAACGCTTGGTCTTGACTCATTTGTCCGGTAAGCAAGCGAGCCGATAGCACATTGGTACTGTCGTTGTATTGGCCCATTAACGATACTGTGTGTGACTGATTGTCTGGGTCTAGGGCGATAGAGCCAGAGGTTTGCGCGCCAAAGGTTGGATTAAACGCACTGTCAAAATTTAACTGGTTGTACTCGTTCTTAAAAATCGAGCCATTGTAGTTAAGTGCAGTGAACCAGTTGTCGCCTTTAAGCTTGATGCCCGCTTCAATGGAGTCAGTGGTGTAATCGACAGGCTCGGCTAACATCATAGATTGGTTGAAGAATCCACCAGATGCTTTTTTCAAGCCGGTTTTTTCTTCACGCATGTAGCTCACATGTGTGCTCCACAGCGATTCACCTTGATAATCAAAACCTAGCCCAGTGCGCTCACGTTTGAGCGACAGTTCTAAGGAGTTCAGGCTGTCCATCAGTAATGGCATTTGGCTGCTTGAACCCGCCGTCACCCAGTTGTCTGGCAGCGTTAAATTATCGCTGCCCACACCCGAGTAGGGCATTAAGGCACTGTTGCTGTTGTAAGTGGCAATCTGGCGATAGTTCACATTGACATTGTACTGACCTTGTTTGCCGGCATTCACCTCTAAGCGGCCGCCATCCATGCCCAGTTGATAGGCTTCAACGCTGGCACGATAGCCTTTTTCACCGCGAAAGGTGACATCAGCATCCAATTTCCCTGCGACTTCGTTTGACGTCCCAAAGGCATTCGCCGAGCGAATGTCCTCTTCACTGTTATAACCTACGCCGACACCCACAGTGCCCGATGTGCCCGTTTCAACGACGCAGCCTTTACAGCTCCATGCGGACATTTTGACTTTTTCGGTATTGGCATTGGCTAAGCCATACCCATCGGCCGCTATCGCAAAACCTGTGTTTGCCAGTAACGCAAGAGTGATCAAATTGAGTTTAAATTTCATTTTCTCGTCTCCTTAGCGCTGTAATAGCTTGCCAGATGGATGGTTTGAACCATGAACCTGACTGTGGCAATTTAAACAGCTTCTTCCACCCGTGAAGGCATTGTCACCGACGTTTGAACCTAAACCAGTGTTACCTAAGTAAGCATTGCTGGCATGGCCATCGCTGGCGTGACATTGCTGACACAGCTGCGGTGCGCGGGTTTTCAACATGGCATCATTCACGCTGCCGTGAGGATTGTGGCAAGTGACACAGTTCTCAGTGACGGGTGCATGTTCCCACAGTTTGGGGCCGCGTTTTTCGGCGTGGCAGGAGTAACAGGTTTCGTTAATGCTCGGCTTGTTCAGATCGGAATCTGTCATGCTCCCATGGGGATTATGACAATCGCTACAGGTCATTTGAGCCCATTTTAATGGGTGGCTTGAGCGTTTGTTCATGTCTGCTTTTTGCTTAGTGTGGCAGCTAGTACAGACTTCCATTTCAGTGTTTTTTGATAACACAGGATCTTTTGCCACATGCACTTGGTGGCAAGAGGCACAAGCGACATCGGCATTGTCATGGTGACTGCCGTTCCAAGACACACGTTTATCATCTTGGTGACAACTCATACAGACGCTGTTTTGTTTTTCAGCACTTAAGGTCGATTGCTTACCGAAAGTGATCATCGGCTCGTTGCCGCCTTTATTGTGTTGACCTAAAGGACCATGACAGGCTTCACATTGCAGGCCAGCCATTGGGCTTTTTGATGAATCAATGGCGCCGTGGACTCCTTTGAACAGGTCCATCACTTTTTCAGATTTTTTATGGCACATCAAACAAGAATCGGCACCTTTAGGGGAGTAGTTGCCTTCGGCAAACTTCTTATCTAAGGTGGCTTCGACTTGCTCTGGCGTCATTTTCGCATCCCACTTCGACGCATAAGCGTTTGGTGCAATGCATAAAGACATGACTGCTGACATTGCCATGGTGATGACAAGTGCCGGCAGTAGGTTTTTCATTTTTAGGCTGTTCTTCATAATAGGCTTCCCAATTTGTCCCAACAAAATTCAAGAAAGGGGGAGCGAACTCCCCCTGCTTGGGCAAATTACATTTTCACCTGAGTGTGATCTGTTGGTGTGGGTTTGTGACAGTAGAAACAGGTTTCTGACTGCGCCGCTTGGTTAGCTTGAACATAATCACCGTTCACAATCGCGCCCATGTTTTCTAAGCCGTGGCCAATGGATTCTGGCGCGTGGCATGAAGTACAAGTGGCTGTGATTGGCGTGGTGTATTTACCTGCTGATGTTGCCAGCGCGCCTTTCACTTTGAATGCATCTAGGTTGAAATCGTTGTGACATTGGGTACATTCTTTGATGACACCTTGCTCGCCGTGGATCACGTGCAGTTTCATCTCGAATGCGCCTTTGTTAGCACCAGAAGCATAAGTACCATCAGGTGTATGACACGCGACACAACCATCAACACCGACGATCGCTTTACCGTTCGCATCTTTTGCGTGTGATACTTGCTCTGTCATCACAAAACCTGAATGGTGGCCTTTGTGGATTTCAAAGGTATCGCTGTGACAGCCTTGACAGGTGCTGAAGTTAACTGAGTTAACATGGCGCATGCTTGGGGCGTTGCCTGATTTAGTACCAAAGGCGAGCTCTGCTTTCATACTGGTGGTTGCGCTATCAACGGTACATGCCGTTAAGCTAGTACCTGTGCTACACATTTCCAGACCGATAAAAGTAAAGGCCGTATCTGTATCGCCAGCACCGAAAGGCAGGGCAGGTGTAGTGAATACCAGTTTACCGTCAACTAAGGTCACGCCATCTTGCAGTGCGCCATCTTTGACTAAGTCTTTAGCAATTTTCGCAGCACCACTACCAGGGCTCTTGTTGTAACCCATAATTGGGAAGTTAGGGCCAACGTTAGTGACAGTTTCTAAACGTTTAATCTTGTCTTGAACCGTTGCCGCATCAATCGCGTTACCGTCTTTGTCTAAGATAGAGACAGTTAATACCGCAGTATCATCAGTTTGACCCACGAGAGTCGCTTGCATACCTAACTGAGCGATAACGGCTTTCTTGTCAGCAGTCTTGCCTGTGTGTAGCTCGGCAGTCCAGTTGCTGTTATGACAAGCGATACAGTTAGAGTTATCTAGCTGTTGTGAATGGCCTTTACCTGCGGCGAAGTCCACTGTGCTATGACAGCTTCCACAGGTAGCGGCAGTTGGAATACGTGACCAATTACCCCAATCTGGCGTGGCATCGTTTGCAGCATGACAGCTTTGGCAGCTTTCCAATGAACCTAAAGTCAGGTCTTTGTGTTTAGCGTGAACGAGAACATTGAACTCTTTACCTACGCCAACTTTGCCAGCTGTGTGGCAAGTTGCACAGTAGTTAACATCTGAGTACGCGCCGCCGTGTTTCACATTGGCTAAATCTTGGTGACAGGTATTACAGCTTTCAGTGGCAACAATTTTGCGGCTGTATGTCGGTGCAGCGCCTGTATCGGCCGTAAAGTCGACAAAGGCGTTACTGTTAGGGACTTGAGTACCATCGGGTAACGGCGTGTTATAAGCGCGGATTAACACCCGTTGAGCTAACTGATCGTTGTAGGTGATTTTAGCGTTAGCGGTCAGGTTCATGTTGAAGGTATAGCTGTAGTGACCGTTTTTCTGGTCAACAAAAGTCCCTGGGCATGTTGCTGCCACATCACAGGTTTCATCACCAAAGTATTGCCATTGCGAGGCATTACCGGCACCTGTGGCCCCTTGTGGGATCAACTGTGCTGCGGCGAAGCGCATTTTTTGGAGACCAACGACGGGTAAATCATCTTCGTTAGTGACGGTAAACTCAACACTCGGTACACCGTTAGTGATGACAGATTTATCAAACGTGAAATTAAGGGTTTGAATCGCTGGAGCAGGTTCGCCACCAGGTTCACCGGGATTACCATCATTACCATCGCTGCCACCACAGCCCGTTAAGGCCATAGTGACTGCACTTGCTGCTAACAGCAGTGCGATTTTAGTTGTTTGTGCGTTCATCATTTTTTTCCCTGCATAGGTTTGGCATTGCTTAAACGCTGTGTTCTAGAGCCAACAGATTCTATGTCTGTGTTTTTGGTCACTAGAAGCGACTTAAGTGGATGCTGGAAATAGAATTCCCCAAGGAAAGGCTAACCTAACATGACCTTAAAATCTCCAAGGCCTTTGCTAATGTGTGACTTGGATCTTTCTATTTCTAAAGAGGTATTTAAAGCGAGAGGTAAAAACGATTTCAGATCAAAAAAACAGCGGATTTTTAAATGGCAAGAATATAAAGAGAGAGGTAAAAACCTCTCTCTTTAGTAACGATAAAACATTGCTCTGAATGAGAGCGTTATATCTGCTTAATTACCGTGAACTTTACTTAATTGAGCTGGGGTATGACAAGTTGCACAGCTTTCTGATGCACGAGTTTGCACATCGGCTGCACTGCTGCCATTTAAAATACCACCGTTAGTCTCAATGTGAGATTTTGTCGCATCAGTCAGATATTTTTGGTGACAGCTTAAACATGCGCCTGCATCTGAAGATACCCAAATATCGGCACCGTTATTATTGATATCACCGTAGCGCCATGTGCGATCAGGCTGACGTCCTAAGGTAATACCTGTAATGACGTTTGCTTTATCAACTGTATGGCATGTCGCACAATCGGTTTTTAGCACAGTGCCTGATTGTACACCCGCATATTTCAGGTAATGGCCTTCACGTTCGTGAGCTTTCCACGCAAAGCTAGTTGGGATCTTACCGCCAGGATAGTTGGCATCATTTTTCAAGGTTTTATCCGAAGTATGACAAGTTTGGCAATTTACACCGTTGTCATAGTGGTGGATTTCTTGATTGTGACAACCTTGACACTTAGTTGCATCAATAATGTCGCGACGTGTCGCTGCCTTGGCAGTGTTGTCCACTCCCGTATCTTTCCAAACGAAATGATATGGGGCTTGTTTAACCGCGACTTTACTTACACTGTCAGCAGAGCAATCTGTCATCGCTACGTCAGCAACGCCATAACCGCCATTGTTGAAGCACACTTCTAATGTTGACCACAGCTCGAATGTTTTACCATTTGCATTAGCGGGTAAACTGAACTTAGTGCCTGTTAATGAGTAGGTTTTATTCGCTTCATTATAGGTACCTTCACTTAAAGCGATACGACGATTGCTATAAGAGGCATCAGCATAGCTTGGGTAATCTTTATCAGAATCCCATGCTACGACAACGCGTGAGCTTTGATTTACGAAGGCTTTATCAATGGCATTGCCATCTTTGTCAACAACTTGGACATCAAAAGTGATTTTGCCCGTGTCATTCACGCCGACATTAGTGAACTTAATGCCCATGGCTTTAGTTTCTGTGTAAGCTTTCAGCACATCACCATGACGTTTAGCTGCACTACCTGTGCCATTGTATGGTTCAGTTGCATTATGACAAGCGACACAATCACTGCTGCTGTGGTGAGCAGACGGTTTTTCTGTGTGGCAACCAATACAGGCTTGATTGCTTAAGTCGGCTTTAAATAAATCGGCATTAGCTGGTGCACCCGCTCCTTCAACGTGACAGGCTGCGCAATCCGCTGCAGGTTTTAATGGGAAACCGACCTTGCCGTAGTCAATCACTTTACCGCCATAACCGACAATCTTGTAAGGTGCTGGTACTTCAGCGCCTGTCTCATCAAAGGTATGACGTTCGCCACCTTTGTGGATAGCATGGATCATGTATGTAAATTCAATGCTATTACCTGACTCAGGATCGCCAGAAGTTGCCGTATGACAAGATGCACAGTTCTCAATATCAACTCTACGGCCACCGTGTAACTCTAAACTTTCTGGTTGGTGACAGGTATAACAGGCTGTTATTGAAACAACGTTGCGTGTTTGAATACCTTCAGTTTTGCCTGTAGAAGGCTGCCAATCAAAATGGGCGTTGGCAGCAAGCTGTGGTAATTCAAGTTCTAATGTTGCCCGTTGAGTCGCTTCAGCACTGTAAGTAATCGCTAATGGTTCAGTGACATTGGCGATATTGGCTTGATAGGTATAGCTGTAGTTACCATCACCATGGTCCACTAAACAGGTATCACACTTAGCAGCGGCTTCAACGTTGGCTTGATATTGAGCTGATGGATTGAGGTTATCCACGCCAGAAGGCACTGTGCCAGGCTCTTTTTTGGCATTGATATAAGCTTGCCATTGGTAACCGCGGTCAGCGGGTTTGGCTGGATCCTCAGTTGCTACAGTAACGTGGCTAAGCTGTGCAATACCAAAACGTATGTCGTGATCTTTATTTAAGCCTAGTACTGCTACGCCATTCGCATTTTCTAATGTGAAATCGACTGTAACCTTACCTGCATCGATAGTGGCATTAGTGAAACTTGCTTTCAGTGTAGGCGTTGTATCGATATTGACACCAACAACACCCGGTTTACCGTCTTCACCATCTTTACCGTCACTACCACCGCAACCGGCGAGTAGTAGAGAGAGTAAACCGGCACCCAACATCGCTTTTGTTGCGGCATTGAAATTGAACCGTTTCATCATGATATTTCCCTGCAATAGTTGTAATCATCATCAAATGCTTGGTAGATAAGAATAAATCTCATTACCCGCATAGGATGTGTGGAATTAGTTTTCCATCTGTAAGGCTAACTAAGTCACTGGTATTAATCAGTCACTTTAGGTGGGTAATGTGACTGAGATCTGACTATTTCTTTAGGAGTAGATGACTGCATAGTATGAGTTCCTTTTATATCTGCAGTTGCTGGCCTTTTTAGGCCAGCATCATAGGTTTAGTTTATGGGATGCACTTTTAACACGTCCGCGACTCCGCCTTGTCCATGACAGAAAGCACAGGTTTCAGTTCCTGCAGCTGCATCGGCTTTTGTGCCTGCAAAAACAGCACCTTGCTGAGTCATGTGGTTATGAGTGCTGGTATCTGAATGGCAGTTGCTACACACAGCGGCAATCGGGCTGGTAAAAGTGCTGTTATCGAGGGCAAGGGGTTGTACCGCTGAATTTAAGGGAAGGGCGACGGTAGATATCCCCGCGGTATCGTTAACATGACATTGGGCACAGTTACCGATTTTCCCTGGATAGTTTAGGTTTTCAAAACCTGCGAATTGGCTGGTGTGAATACCGTGGATCAGCTGCTTAAAGTCAAATGACGTGGTGGAAGGATTTGCCGCCGTCGCATCAGCGAGCATATTGGCGTTATGACATAGCTGACATTGACCACCGAGATCGTTGCGTGAGCCATGGATATTAAGCTTTTGATCACCATGGCAATTACCGCAGCTTGTATTACTAACAACAGTGCGACGACCCGTACTGCTTAATGCTGCCGTATCAAAATAACTGTGGCTGGCTTTAATCACTAACACTTCCGCCAGTTCAGTGGTGCAATCAACGAGTACTTTGTCTTTGGCGCAGACTCGGCCTTGAATCGCGAGTCCGCCATGATCCGATTCAGTGCCTGCAGGCACAGTAAGACCCGAAATTGTATAGGTATAAATGCCATTTGAGCCTGATAAGGGTGTGGATTCCGGCAGTTTAATCGAGCGGGCAGAGCGGGTCGCATAATCAAAACTGGTTCCCCAGTTGGCATATACCCTTAAATCATTGATGAATTTTAACTTATCGGCACTGTCGCTGTAGACGCTACCAGTGGTTGGGTTCATCAATTTAACCGCGACGGTGACTGTACCATTGGCATCCATACTGGCGCTGGTAATGCTTGGGCTAAATTGCATCAGTGCCGCAGTTTTGTCTTCATCACTGTGAACGCTTACGGTCCAGTCTGCATTATGGCACGCCACGCAGTTACTGTTATCGGCCTGCGCTGGGTGTCCTTCGCCTGCGGGAAAATTAATTTGTGTATGACAGGCGCCGCAGGCTTGCATGGTTGGGACTCTGTGCCAATTTTGCTGCTCAGCTAACTCAGCCTTATCGACATGACAGGTTTGGCAGTCACTGATGGGTTGCGGGAAACCGGTTAGATGTTTGCTGTGGATCATTTGCGGGAAAATATCCGCGGGGTTACTGACTTTTTTGCTGTTATGGCAAGTGACGCAGGTTTCGATTTGATTATATTTACTGCCATGGAAAGCAAGATTGCTGTGGCAACTATTACAGGTTTCTACTGTGACTAAGTTGCGGGTGTAAGCGACATTATCCCCAGAAGATTGCCAGTCATAATGTTGATTGGTAATAGGTAAGGGGGTGTTATCAGCAAGCTTATCGCCGCCGATTTTGACCACCATTCTTTGGGTCGCTTCGGGCATAAACGTCACCCCATTCATGCCATTAAACGGTGCGCTGAAGGTGTAGCTGTAGTGACCGTTTTTATGGTCTGTGAGACTGCCAGGACAAGTTGCCGCGCAGGTTTCGGCGGTAAAATGCTGCCATTCACTGCTATTACCCGCACCCGTATAACCTTGCGGCAGAAGCTGCGCCGCAATAAACGTCGCCGATGGGACACCAATCACGGCTTCATCATCTTGATTGCTCACTTGAAAATCCACTTGAGCAATACCATCTGCCATCTCAACTTTATCGACCGTGACCTTTAGGCTAGTGATGGTTAACGCGGGCGGTTTTGCGGGTTCGCCTGGATTACCATCTTGGCCGTTATCACCGCCACAGGCGCTTAATAGCGAGACTAAGACCAGCGTCAGACTGAATTTCGAGCTCATTTTTGCAAACTTGTTCATATTTCTATCCTTGGAATGCGCTGTCAGTGCCTAAGTTACATTTGGTAGCTTAAGGTCAAGCCTAAATAGTGAGCGTTGTAGTCGTGGCTCATATCCCCAAAGCTGAGTACGTTGGGAATCGTGTCCCAATATGTGCCTTGGTTTTGCCAGTTAGCATCTTGATACTTCTCGAATAACCAATCGACGCGTAGCGACATACTGTCGGCAAACTTATATTTGGCGTAGGCATTAATATTGTGTTTGCGGGCATAAAAATCGCCATAGGGACTGGTGATGCCGTAGACGACCTCGGTATCACTCTGTCCATCGGAATAGCTGTAGTCCAAGCCAATGTCGAGGTGATTATCGAACAGGTTTTGATAACTAAAACCTGCACCAATTAAAGTCGATTTTTCCTCGGCAGTGCTGTACCAATCGGGCGTTAAAAAGTGGTTGCTGCCTGCTTGATCTGAGTCGCGCCAATCTTGGTTAACAAAGGCACTGAAATGAAGATCGTCACTCAGCGCATATTGGGCCGATACGTCATAACCTAGGTAGGACACTTGAGTAAGACCCACTTGGGTGTGGTGATAATCGTCATCGACACTGTGCAAGCTGGCGCCCAGCGAGAGGCCGATATCAGTTTGATAATCAGTGTGTAAGGTGACTTTTTGCCTTTTTCTGTCGGCAAGGTAGGATTTACGCAGCCAAGGGTTACTTTGGCTTTGAGTGGTTGTGACTGGATCGTATTCACTGCCATCGCGCTCTAGTGCTTCTCCTTTTAACCATGCTGACCAAGCAGGGGAATAGCGATAGCTCAGTTTGGCAAACACGCCGGACTCATCGACGGATTGGCGGTCGAGTTCAGTGTAATCGTTTTCGTTACGGCTGTAGCCTGCTTCTGCATAGGCGGCTGAAGTAAAACGATATTTGCCTTTAAGTTCGAGTTTTTTGGTTCGCTTATCATAAAGGCTATTTTGAGCAGTGCCTTGGTTAATACTGTCGGTGATGATTTGTGGGAAGGCTAATTTGGCCGTTTTGTTATCTCTGTCTTGATAGTTGTAGCTTGCCTGTACACTTAAATCTTGGGTGATCCGGCCCGAATATTTAAGGATCATTTCAATAATATCCACTTGGCCATCTAAGGTATCCGCAGGCAGGACCGGTGACGGGCCATTGATGGTGGCTGGAATAAAAGTGTCATCTTGGGTCATACGGCTAAAGCCTGCGTGCATTAGCACATTCTGACCATTCGCTCCCCCAGAGGCTTCTGCGGCAACGCGATAGGCTTTACTGTCGGGGTCGGCCGCATTTTGACCTAAGTATGCCGCGCCAAAGGTGGGCGTGTAGGCGGATTGCCATTGCATGGCTTGGTGATCATTTTTATATTGGCTGACTTGGCTATTGATGCCAGCTTGCCAGCCAGTGCCATTAAAATAGACTCTGGCATCGATTTCATCGGTACTGTCATCAATCGGTTGGGCGAGCATGACACTATTGGTGAGTATATTGGCGCTGGTCTTTTTGGCGCCGCTGCGGTCTTCATGTTGATAGTTTAATGATGCTTTGTAGTGACTGGCATTGTCGCTTTCGGGTGATATTTTTCCGGCATAGTAACCACCGATCATAAAGCGATCACGTTGAATACTTAAATCTTGGCCAACAAGGCTGCTCTGTAGCAGAGGCATAGATTGTGTTGTGCCACCTGTTATCCAGTTATCGGGCAACAACATCTTATCTTGCGATGAGGTATAAGGGCTTTTGAGTTGATTATGGTTATAGTTAGCTAAGCCTCTATAACCTAAGTTGATTTGATAGTTCCCTGGCCTTCCTGTTGTGAGCTTGGCTGAGCCCGCATCAAAACCTAACTTATCCGCGACCAACTGAGTTTGATAACCCGACTGTGTTTTGTACACCATATCCGCACCGACGGCGGCAACGAACCCATCGTTATCTGTCCCAGTGCGGTTACCGAAACGGCTGTCCTCGCCATCGTTGTATGCGAGGGTGGCTCTGACATCACCACTATGCCCTGTCTTAGGTTGGCATAGTTTGCAGCTCCATGCCTCTGTCTTAATGCCACTTCGATTCGCCTGTTTTAGCTCATAACCTTCGGCATGTGCTTGAGTCAAAACACTGCTTATCGCCCATGCGAGTAAAGTGAGGGAGAAACAAGCACTAGGGTGAGACAATTTAGCTGTTGGCATGATCATTCCCTTGTTATCTCTGTAGCAATTTGCCAGAAGGATGGTTAGAACCATGCACTTGCCCGTGGCAATTCATACAGGAGTTACCTGAAGTGAAGGCATTGGTTTGATTGCCAAAGTAGGCATTACTGCTATGACCATCCGAGGCGTGGCATTGTTGACAAAGCTGCGGCGGCTTACTGATCAGCATGGCTTCGTTCACGCTGCCATGGGGATTGTGGCAATTAGCACAATTGTCGGTGACGGGGGCATGTTCCCACAGTTTAGGGCCGCGTTTTTCAGCGTGGCAGCTATAGCAATTTTCGTTGACGCTCATTTGCTTCAAGCTTGAATCGTTCAAACTGCCGTGGGGATTATGGCAGTCACTGCACACCATCTGTTGCCACTGTAATGGATGGGCTGAGCGTTTGTGCATATCAGCTTTTTGTTGGGTATGGCACTGGGTACAAATGGCGACTTCATTGGCTTTATCGCTGATAGGATCCTTGGCGGTATGAACTTGATGGCAACTTGCGCAGGCAACATCGGCGTTATCGTGGTGATTGCCTTTCCACGCAATACGTTGACTGTCATTGTGGCAGTTCATACAAACACTGTTTTGCTTTTGCGCGGGAACAGGAGAATTTGCACCAAAGGTGATCATTGGCTCTTTGCCACCTTTGTTATGATTCCCTAACGGACCGTGGCAGGCTTCACACTGCAAATCGGCCATGGGAGAATCTTTCACATTGGGGTTGCCATGACCCCCATCAAATATCGCCATGACCACGGCACTTTTTTTGTGACACATCAGGCAAGTGTCAGCCCCTTTGGCGGAATACTTACCTTCGGCGAATTTTTTGTCTAATGTCGCGACGACTTCCTCTGGTTTTTTGTCATCCCAAGGTGTCGCCGAGGCCGAAATACTCACGATTGATAACAAAATACATAGCATAGCCTTAGCTATGTTTTTGAACTTTAGCCCTATTTCCATGTTCATCTTTTCCCGGTGCATTTATATTTGTTATTTTGACGCTTTCGACATTACTAATTTAGCTTATTAAAGCTGGTTAATATTAGAACAAATGTGTGACAGGTGCTTAACATTCCTTGGTCTTTTCACTGTAAAGAGGGATGATTTTACTGGTGATATAGAGGAAGCGTGACCTTGATCACGTTTGCTTCGGTAGGGGATTTGTTCACAGCTTTTTGACTTCTGTCGATCGCATAACTGTCTTGGGCACTTGGGCGTGAATTTTTATTTTCAGTTGGCCGTTTATTCATTGGTATTTTTGTCACATAATACCCAACACAATTGAAAACTATTATCGTTACCAGTCAAAAATCTTGATCTAGGTAAAGTTATTAGGGTCATAGCTCAGTTACAATGGGCGCAGTTTTTCGAGCTGAACCTGTTGCAAGGTGGAATACGTAATGAAGTTAAGCGAACTCAGTCCCGGTGATCGCGGTATTATTTCTGAAGTGGGGCGTTTAGTGTTACCACAAACCGTGAAGCGTAAGTTGTTATCCATGGGGATCACGCCGAATACGCGTTTTTCATTGATCCGATACGCACCTATGGGCTCTGGTCTCGAACTGGATATTCGTGGTAGTAAACTTTGTATGCGCAGAGATTTGGCAGACATCATTGAGGTGGAAAAGGCGAATGACTAAGCAGTTTCATTGCGTCACAGTCGGTAACCCGAATGCGGGTAAATCGACGCTCTTTAACGCGCTAACCGGCGCGAATCAACAAGTCGGTAACTGGTCTGGTGTGACGGTCGAGAAAAAGACTGGTCATTTCACCTTAAACGGTGCCGATGTCTATCTGACCGATTTACCGGGTATTTACGATCTTCTGCCTGCGGGCAATAGTTGCGATTGTTCACTCGATGAGCAAATTGCGCAGCAATATCTCGCCGAGCAACGTGTCGACGGCATTATCAATTTAGTCGATGCCACTAACATCGAACGTCATTTATATCTCACCGCCCAATTGCGTGAACTCGCGATCCCTATGGTGGTCGTGCTGAATAAAATTGATTCTGCAGTTAAACGCGGTATCAAAGTCGATTTAAAGAAAATGAGCAAAGAGTTGGGCTGCCCTGTGATTGGTGTGTGCTCACGCGATCCTGCCGATGTAGAAAAAGTGCAAGCGCAGGTACTCGATTTACTGCAAGGCCGAGTCTCTGAAGCACCATTAGTGCTGCATTACGATGAACAAATTGAAGCGGGCGTGCAGTTACTTTGCAGCAAAGACACGCAATTAAGCCGTGGCCGTGCTTTGGCTATGTTAGGCAATGGTTCAGGTTGTGGCAGTTGCCAAAATGCTGAGTTGCAGGATGAAGTGAATACCTGTACCCAGATTATCTCTTCGCAAGGCCATGATATTGAAGTGATGGTGGCTACCACGCGCTTTAATTTCGTTGAGAAAGTGTTTCAAGGTTCAGTGAAAGAGTCGGGATTCCTCACTCTCAGTGATAAATTAGATAAACTTATATTGCATCCCGTGCTTGGCATTCCTGTGTTCTTGTTCGTGATGTATTTGATGTTTATGTTCAGCATCAATATTGGCAGCGCTTTTATCGATTTCTTCGATGTGTTTGCGGGCGCGCTGTTTGTCGATCACTTTGGTGCATTCTTGACGAACATGGGCTCTCCGGCTTGGTTGGTCACTATTCTCGCTGGTGGTGTTGGCCAAGGTATTCAAACCGTGACCACGTTTATTCCGGTGATCGCTGCTTTATTCCTCGGTTTGTCAGTCCTTGAAAGCTCTGGCTACATGGCCCGCGCTGCATTTGTAGTTGATGGGTTAATGCGCCGTATCGGTCTGCCCGGTAAAGCTTTCGTGCCTATGATTGTCGGCTTTGGTTGTTCTGTGCCGGCGATTATGGCGACGCGCACCTTAGGCAGTGAACGTGAGCGTATTGTCACGGGTATGATGGCGCCATTTATGTCTTGCGGTGCACGTTTGCCAGTGTATGCGTTATTTGCCGCGGCTTTCTTTCCCGATTCTGGACAGAATTTAGTCTTCTTGCTTTACGTTATTGGTATCTTTGCCGCTATCGGTACGGGTTTATTACTCAGAAGCACCCTGTTGCCCGGCACCAGCAGTGCTGTGGTGATGGAACTGCCAAGCTATGAGATGCCAAAATTTAAAGCTGTTATGGTCCGCACAGGCAAACGCACTAAGAGCTTTATTTTAGGTGCGGGTAAAACCATTGTGCTGGTGGTGACGTTATTAAACTTTATCAATGCTATTGGTGTTGATGGCACCTTCGGCCATGAAGATAGCCAAGCATCTTTGCTGAGTGTTGCGAGCCAAAAAATCACGCCCATCTTCTCACCTATGGGTATAGAGCAGGATAACTGGCCAGCAACGGTTGGTATTATCACAGGTATTTTTGCCAAAGAAGCCGTGGTCGGTACCTTAAACAGCTTGTACAGCACTGCAGCGCCCGCTGATGAAGAGCTGACACCCTTGAGTGAAAGCTTTAATGCGGCTCTGGCGACGATTCCTGCAAACTTGTTTGGAATTGATCTGGAAGATCCGCTAAAACTGTCGGTTGGTGATTTGACCAATAAAGAAGCGATAGCGGAAGAGCAAGGTGTGGCAACATCGACCTTCGGTGCCCTGCAAGCTGGTTTCAGTGGTAAAATTGCGGCGTTCTCTTACTTGCTGTTTATCTTGCTGTATACCCCTTGTGTTGCGGCGATGGGCGCTCTAGTGCATGAGTTTGGCTCTCGTTGGGCGACGTTTGCGGCTACGTGGACTTTCTCACTGGCCTATGGCTCAGCGACTGTGGTCTATCAAGCGGCAACCTTTACACAGCATCCTGTGCAATCGAGTCTGTGGATTGGTTTCTTCCTGTTTGCGTTAGTGGCCTTTTATCAATGGCTGAAACGTAAGGGCAGAAGAACCCAGCAGATCATTCCAGGGATCCGCATCATCACAGAGTAAGATTTACTGAGTCAGTATGACTGAGTAATAAATGTCAGCTTAGTTAGGTCAAAGATAAAAGCAGCTTTCATGGCTGCTTTTATTGTTTTACTATCGCGGTTATAACCCAGCCGGTCAAAAACCATAGTTTTTAGCACTAGGCATTGTAACTAGTAGTGATCTGTAGGATCATGCTGGTTTTCTTAAAATTGCCATTGTTCGCAAAGAGGAATTCCATGAGTCATGTGGACACTGAAGTACGTCCGAGTAACTTTATTCGTAATATCATAGATGAAGATTTACAAAGCGGTAAGCACACGAGTGTACAGACTCGTTTCCCGCCGGAACCGAATGGCTATCTTCATATTGGTCATGCTAAATCTATCTGCTTAAATTTTGGGATAGCGCGAGACTATAACGGTCTGTGTAATTTACGTTTTGACGATACTAATCCCGAAAAAGAAGACATTGATTATGTTAATTCTATTCAGGCGGATGTGCGTTGGCTTGGATTCCAGTGGGATGGCGATGTACGCTATTCATCAAACTATTTTGATCAGTTACATCAATATGCAGTTGAACTGATCAATAAAGGTTTGGCTTATGTGTGTTTCTTGAATGCTGATGAAACTCGCGAATACCGTGGCACGTTAAAAGAGCCAGGTAAAAACAGTCCTTTCCGCGACACATCAGTCGAAGAGAATCTTGCCTTATTCGCTAAGATGCGCGACGGTGGTTTTAAAGAAGGTGAGTGTGCGCTGCGTGCCAAAATTGATATGGCGTCGCCATTCATGTGTATGCGCGATCCTATCATCTACCGTATTCGTTTTGCCCATCACCACCAAACGGGTGACAAGTGGTGCATTTACCCAATGTACGACTTTACCCACTGTATTTCTGATGCGTTAGAACATATTACCCATTCTTTATGTACTTTAGAGTTCCAAGACAACCGTCGTTTATACGACTGGGTGTTGGATAATTTGAATGATTTTCAAGCGCCGAATCGTACTCGTCAATACGAGTTTTCACGCTTAAATCTTGAATATACCTTGATGTCTAAGCGCAAGCTAAACGACCTTGTGACCCGTAAACTCGTGTCAGGTTGGGACGACCCACGTATGCCAACGATTGCTGGCCTGCGTCGCCGTGGTTATACGCCTGCGTCAATTCGCGAGTTCTGCCAACGTATCGGCGTGACTAAGCAAGAGAATATGATTGAAGTCGGCATGTTAGATGCGTGTATTCGTGAAGAACTGAACGAACATGCACCGCGTGCTATGGCCGTATTACGTCCATTGAAAGTCATCATCGAAAACTATGCTGAAGGTGAGCTTGAATACATTCAAGCGGCCGCTCATCCAAATGATGAGAGCATGGGGACGCGCGAATTAGCCTTTGGCCGTGAAATATTGATTGATGTGGCTGACTTTAGAGAAGAAGCCAACAAGCAATACAAACGCCTTGTGACAGGTAAGGAAGTACGTTTACGTAATGCCTATGTGATTAAAGCTGAGCGTTGTGACAAAGACAGCGAAGGCAATATCACGACGGTTTACTGCACTTATGATCCTGAAACTCTGGGTAAAAATCCTGCTGATGGACGTAAAGTCAAAGGCGTGATCCATTGGGTTGAGGCATCTACTGCTAAGCCTGCTGAGTTCCGTTTATATCAGCGTTTATTTACCGATCCTAACCCAGCAGCGGCTGAGACTGTGGACGAAGTATTAAACCCTGAATCATTAGTGGTTGTGCACGGTTTTGCTGAAGCAAGCCTAGTAAATGCACCAGCAGAAAAAGCTTATCAGTTTGAGCGTGAAGGTTATTTCTGTGCTGACAGCAAAGATTCGTCAGCGGATAATTTAGTGTTTAACTTAACTGTAGCGCTGCGTGATTCTTTCGAATGATTTGATAGAATTAGCTTGAATGAATTGGTTTGATGAAATGAGTCAAACAGTTCAACTCAACGAAGCTAAGTTGAATCAAGCTAAGTCGTTCAGACAATTAATCAGACCCAAAAAAAGAAGGCCTTTTAGGCC